>NZ_JBHWCL010000071.1:0-45338 GCF_042735125.1 Kitasatospora sp. NPDC059599
GTCACGGCCGCCGCCCCCGGGACCGGTGGGGATCATCCCCGGTGGATCACTTGGCCTTCTTCGAGAAGTACTCGAACATGTGCTGGGCCACGTCCTCCAGGTACGGACCGGCCTCGTAGGTGTTCGCGCCGTTGCCGATGGAGGTGTCGCTGACCAGGGCCGGCTTGCCGTCCTTGGTGGCGTACCAGCCGCCGCCGCTGCTGCCGCCGGTCATGTTGCAGCCGATCAGCAGCATCGCCGGGCGGCTCGGGTCGCCGGTCTTCTTGGACGGCTTGCCGCCGTCGCAGTGCTCCAGCTCGACGCCGTCGAAGGGCTTGCCCTCCGGGAAGCCGTAGTTGGAGACCGAGGCGAGCTGGTCGCGCGGGGCGTTGAACCACAGCGGCACGGAGCCGCCGACGGTCTCCTCCAGCGACTTGCCGTTCGGGTCGGGGTTGGCGACCTTGATGATGCCGAAGTCGTACTGGCTCCACGGGCCGCCGTGCTCCGGGTCGGCCTCGCCGGTCCACTGCGGCGAGACCATGCCCGCGGTCGCGCCCCACTCGCCGTACGGCTCGGCGTCGTCCAGCTTGGACTTCTGCTTGTTGCCGTTGCTCAGCACGCCGTTGCTGTTGAACGCCGGGGCGAAGGTGATGTCGGTGTAGTACTTGTTGCCCTTGCCGCCGTGCAGGCAGTGGCTCGCGGTCCACACCAGGTTGCTCTTGCCGGGGTTGGCCGGGTCGGAGACGACGGTGCCGGAGCACACGTAGTCCTCGTTGCCGTCCTTGAAGAAGATCTTGCCGTTGACGTGCATGTTCTTCGGGAACGGGTGCGCCACGGGCTTCGCCGGGACCATGGCGGGCATCTGGTCCGGGCCGGCCGGCGGCTGGGCGGCGGTGGGCTGGGCCGGGGCGGCGCTGGTGGGCTGCGCGGTCGGCTGGGCGGGCGCCTGCGTCGGGTCCTGGGCGGGGGCCTGCGGCAGCGGCTTCGGCTTGGCGTCCAGCAGCTTCTGCAGGGTCCAGTAGCCCTTGACCGCCGGGGTGATGACGTTCGCCTGGGCCCACTTGTCCCAGTCCTCGAGCTTCCAGGTCTTCAGTTCCTCGACCGTCGGGAGCTTGATCGGGGCCGCGCCCGGCTTGCCGGTGGCACTGGCCGCGACCGAGGGAGCCGCGGTCTCGGCGCCGGCCGGGTCGGAGTTGTCCGGTCCGCACGCGGTGGCGACCACCATGGTCAGCGCGGCGACGGAGGCGCCCAGGACGGCACGGCTCGGCCGGGATATCGGTGACATGAGTTCAAATCCCCCTGTTGACTACCGCCATACGGCCCGTTCCTCGGGTACGGCCCCACCGGGCCGCAGGTATGGCAGGTGAGGAGTCTGCCATGCGGATAAGAATCTCCTTACACCCACCCCCGGCTGGGACGAGGCTGTCACCGGATCGGCACGGGATCGGCACGGGGCCTTCGTCGAGGCCCTGTTCGGGGTGCCGTCCGGGGTGCAGTCCGGGTGCCGTCCGGGTCCGGCTGTGCCGTCCGGGTCCCGCCGGGGCCCCGCCCCGGGCCCCTTGCGGGGGTTGCGGCCGGGCCCGGAAAACCGGTTGCACGCGTTTCCCGAGGTGCCTAGCGTGGTCGGGGTCATCAGCCAGACAAGGAGAAGGCCGTTGCTCTACTGAGGTCCCGGGACACCGCCCCGCCGCGCAGGCCCAGTTGCCGCGTGGTGCGCGTGTGTGCGACCTCAGTCACGGCCCCGTGGCGATCCTCCGTGTGACGCCACCCCTTCGTCCTCCTCGGCCGTACCGGTTCCGCACCAGCGGTGTCTCCCCGTGTTGCTCACCACCCCTTCGGCAACCACCCCGGGAGGCCCACATGGCACAACCCACCACCGCCGTCCTCTGCACCGACCTCACCTTCGAGTGGCCCGACGGCAAACCCGTCCTGGACGGCTTCCACCTCGCCGTCGGCCCCGGCCGCACCGGCCTGATCGGGCTCAACGGCGCGGGCAAGTCCACCCTGCTGCGGCTGATCGCCGGCGACCTCACCCCGGCCGGCGGCACCGTCCGGGTCGACGGCGAACTCGGCTACCTGCCACAGGGCCTGACGCTCGACACCACGCTGCGGGTGGACGAGGCGCTCGGCGTCCGGGCCGCCCGCGAGGCCCTGCACGCCATCGAGTCCGGCGACACCGACCAGCGCCACTTCGACGCCGTCGGCGACGACTGGGACGTCGAGGAGCGCGCCCGCGCCACGCTCGACCGGCTCGGCCTGCACCGCCTCGGCCTCGACCGCACCACGGGCGAACTCTCCGGCGGCGAGGCGGTGCTGCTGCGGCTGGCCGCCCTGCTGATGGCCCGCCCGGACGTCCTGCTGCTGGACGAGCCCACCAACAACCTCGACCGGGCCGCGCGCGAGCGGCTCTACGAGACGGTGGCCGACTGGCACGGCGTGATGCTGATCGTCAGCCACGACCGCGAGCTGCTGCGTCACGTCGACCGGATCGCCGACCTGCGGGACGGCGAAGTCGCCTGGTACGGCGGCAACTTCGAGGAGTACGAACGCACCCTCGCGGCCCAGCAGGAGACGGCCGAGCGGCTGCTGCGCAACGCCGAGGCCGACGTCCAGCGCCAGAAGCGGGACTTGGTCGAGGCCCGGAGCCGGCTCGACCGCAGCGCCGCGTACGGCAAGAAGCGCTCGGTCACCCGCAACGACCCGCACATCTTCGCCGGGATGCTCAAGCGCAAGGGCCAGGAGACCGCCGGGCGGATCCAGGGCATGCACACCGAGCGGCTGGAGGAGGCCAGGGCACGGCTCAGCGCGGCCGAGGAGGCGGTGCGCGACGACGCCGAGATCCGGATCGACCTGCCGCGCACCGCCGTCCCGGCCGGGCGCACCGTGCTCACCCTGCAGAAGGTCCGGCTGCCGCACGGCGGCACCGCCGAGCTCGACCTGCGCGGTCCCGAGCGGATCGCCCTGGTCGGCCGCAACGGGGCGGGGAAGTCCACCCTGCTGCGCACCATCGCGGGCGAACTCGCGCCGCTGGAGGGGGAGATCACCACCCCGGTGCCGCTGCGGCACCTCCCGCAGCGGCTCGACCTGCTGGACGACGCGCTCAGCGTCGCGGAGAACGTCAAGCGGTTCGCCCCCGCCGCCGGGGACAACGCGATCCGTGCCCGGCTGGCCCGCTTCCTGTTCCGCGGCGCCCGCGCCGACCAGCCGGCCGCGACGCTCTCCGGCGGCGAGCGGTTCCGCGCGACCCTGGCCGCGCTGCTGCTGGCCGACCCGCCGCCGCAGCTGCTGCTGCTCGACGAGCCGACCAACAACCTGGACCTGGCCAGTGTCCGCCAGCTCACCCAGGCGCTGGCCGCGTACCGGGGCGCGCTGGTCGTGGCCAGCCACGACCTGCCGTTCCTGCGCGGCCTGGGCGTGACCAGGTGGCTGGAGCTGGACGGGGACCTGCGGGCGGTGGAGCCGATGTAGCGGGTACCGGCCCGGGAAAGGGCGAGGGGAAAGGGCGCGGAGGCGCGCACGGGCAGCGCGGCGCCGGCCGAGGTCGGCGCCGCGGTTACTGCCGGTCGAGGCCGGTGCCGCGGTTACTGCCGGTCGCCCCCGGCGTCGTCGGTGAGCACCCGTTGGGCCGTGCTCAGGGCCGGGTCCCTGGGCACGGCCGGCTCGTCGGGGGCCGCCACGGGGAGGATCGACAGCGAACCGTTCTGACGGCGGGTGAGAAGGGGACGCCGGGCGCGATGCGCTGCGCCGGTGTCCGTGGCCCTGGTCCGCCGTCGGTGCCCGCCGCCCGTCTTCGCCGCGGGTGTCCGCCGCCGGTGTCCGCGAGTCAGGTCCGCGGGTCGGGTCCGCGGGTCAGGTCCGCGGGTCAGGTCCGCGAGTCAGGTCTGCGGTGCGGGCCGCACCTTGCCCGCGACCAGCGTCCCGAGCCGGTCCAGCCCGACGACGAGGACGGCCAGGACGACGAACTCGACGGTCAGCTGGGCGATCTGGCCCCAGACGTAGCCGTAGCCCCTGGTGGTCGGGTCGAAGAAGAAGTACGGGTAGGGCAGCGGGTAGTCGTCGAACAGCGCGTTACGGGCGAGCACGATCGCCGCGTAGCCGAGCGGGAAGGCCAGCCAGAGCGGGATGTCCTTCCAGGCCGCCGCGTTGCGCGGCTTGAGTACCAGCCAGTCGGCGATCACCATCACCGGTGTGACGTAGTGCAGGAAGAACGACGACCAGTGCGCCAGTCTGTCCGGGCCGCCGACCAGCCCCGGCAGCGGGCTGGCGCCGTGCTGCAGCAGGACGTGCGAGACCAGTCCGGTGATCAGGATGTACAGCGTGGCGGCGCCGCGCAGCCGGGGCGCGGGCGCGTCCACGCTGTCGCGCTTGAGCATCCAGTACACCGCTCCGATGAAGTAGCCGAGCACGATCACGTTGCTCTGCACGGTGAAGTACACCAGCGGTGCCGTCCCGAGGGTCAGGCCGAGGCCTGCCGAGAGCACGATTCCCATGCGCCACCACAGCGCGGGTCGGGTCCGGACTGTCATGCGGCCACCAGTTCGTTTCAGGCGATACGGGAGGTATCGGACGGCTGAGGGGAAGACCGCACTCTACTCGCCGGTACCGGGGAGGTGGAACCCGCGTGCGATTCCCCGCGGCTGCCCGCGCCGCCTCCGGGCCCTCGCGGCCCGCTGCCCGCTGCCCGCAGGCATCACGCAGCGGGCCCTCAGCCCGGCAGCACGAAGCCCGACTCGTACGCCGCGATGACCGCCTGGGTGCGGTCCCGTGCGCCGAGCTTGGCGAGCACGCTGCCGACGTGCGTCTTCACCGTCTCCTGACTGACCACCAGCCGCGCCGCGATCTCGCCGTTGTTGAGTCCGGTGGCCATCAGCCGCAGCACCTGCCCCTCCCGCTCGGTCAGCCGACCGACCGGTCCCCGGCCGGCCGAGGACTCCCGGCGGCGGTCCGTGCCGTGGCGCACCGCGAGTTCGCGGACGGCCGCCGGGAAGAGCAGCGAGTCCCCGCGCGCGACCAGTCGCACCGCCTGCACCATCTCCTCCGCCCGCGCCCGCTTCAGCAGGAACCCGGCCGCGCCCGCGCGCAGCGCGTCGTACACGTGGTCGTCGTGCTCGAAGGTGGTGACCACCAGGATCCGCGGCGGCTCGGCCATCCCGCCGACCAACTGCTCGGTGGCCCGGATCCCGTTGATGCCCGGCATCCGGACGTCCATCAGCACGACGTCCGGTCGCAGTTCGCGCACCAGGGGGACGACCTCGGCGCCGTCGGCGGCCTCGCCGACCACGGTGAGGTCCGGCTCGGCGTCGATCACCACCCGCAGGCCCATCCGGACCAGCCGTTCGTCGTCCGCGATCACCACGCGGATGTCGTCCGCACCGCCGTCCGCACCGCCGTCCGCGCCGGTCCTCCCGCCGTCGTCCGCCCCGCCGCGTGCGCCGCCGTCCGCCCCGCCGTTCATGCCGTGTCCCTCGCTCACCGCGTCCCCGCCGTTCACCGTGCAGTCCCTCCCAGCGGCAGCCAGACGGCCAGCCGCCACGTCGTTCCGTCCGCGCTCGGCCCCGCCGTGCTGCCGCCGCGCAGCGCCGTCGCGCGCTCCCCGATGCCGCGCAGCCCGCGTCCGCCGCCGGGGCGGCTCGGCCGGGCGGGGCCCAGCGGGTTGGTCAGTTCGATCTCCAGCCGGTCCCCGGCCAGCCCGACCCGCAGTCCGGCAGGCGCCGGTCCGGCGTGCCGCAGCACATTGGTCAGGCCCTCCTGCACGATCCGGTACGCCTCGCGGGAGACCGGCGCGGGCAGGCCGGGCAGGCCGGGGGCCAGCTCGGCGTCCACCGTCACGCCGGTGCGGGCGAGCTGGCGGAGCAGGTCGTCCAGTCCGGCGAGGGTGGGCCCGGCCGGTCCGGTGGCCTCCGGGTCCTCCTCGCGCAGCAGGCCGAGCACGGTGTCGAGTTCGGCGACGGCCGCCCGCGCCGTCTCCTCGATCGCCTGCAGCGCCTCGGCGGCGAAGGCGGGGTCGGTGCGCAGTACCCGGGCGGCCGCCGAGGCCTGGATGCCGACCGCGCTGAGCGCGTGCCCGACCGAGTCGTGCAGTTCGCGGGCCAGCCGGTTGCGCTGGGCGAGTACGGTGGCCCGGCGCTCGGCGGTGGCCAGCCGCTCCTCCGGGGTCGGGCCGAGCAGGGCGGGGGCCCAGCGGGCGAGCAGCGCGCCGAAGCCCGCGTTGGCGAGCACGATCAGCAGCAGGACGGCCAGGCCCAGCAACGGTCCGGTGATCATCCAACCGGGGAAGCGGTTCTCCCAGAACGCGGCGAGGTCCCGGGCGCCGCCGAAGGAGCACATCAGCACCACCGCGAACGGCGCCCCGGCCAGCGTCATCCCGGCGACCACCCCGCCGAAGAACAGGTGCAGGACGAACCAGAGCGCGGTGCGCCGGCGGGCCGGCCAGGAGCGGGCCGGCCCGGTGGCCAACTCCTCCGCCCGGGGCGCCGCGCACAGCGCCCGCGCGGCCGCGCCCTCCAGCCCCCGGACGGTCGGCACCAGTGCGGTGACGGCGGCCATCGGCAGCGAGGTGAACAGCGAGAGGAACTGCAGCAGCGCCTGCCGGGCGGGTGCCTGGGCGGCGTCGAGCGCGCCGAGCACCACCACCGACAGCAGCCAGTACGGCATCAGCAGCGCGCCGCCCAGCACCAGGTGCACCCAGCGCAGCCGGGCCCGCCGTCCGACCAGCGCCCCCGCCGCACGCCGCAGCCGTGTGCCCGCCCCCGTGATCACCCGGGTGACTCTACGTCAGCCGGGTGGTGGTGGGCCCCCCATTCGGTGAGCGCGATCGCGCCGGCGGCCAGCATCAGCAGGCCAGCCGAGAACTGCCCGGCCTGCACCAGCACCATCAGTCCGGGTACCGCGCCCGGCAGGTCGGGCACCGTCGTCGACGTCCCGAACGCCACCAACTGGTAGCCGCCCCAGCCGAACAGCGAGCCGGCGCCGATCCAGGCCGCCGTCAGCGGTACCCGCAGCCGTCGTCCCGGCCCGATCCGGAACGCGAGCACCAGCAGTGCCGCCGCCGCGACCACCGCCATGGCGGCGGTGACGGCCTCCATCGTCGCGATGGACCGGCCGCGGTCGTCGGCCCAGCGCAGCGGGAGCCCCACCGTCCCGCCGGCGGCCCAGTAGGCCCGGGCCGCCGCGACGCCGAGCGCGACCGGGGCGGCGACGGCGGCGAGGGCGCGCTGCACGTTGCGGGTGGGGGAGTCGGGCAGGTCGCCGATCCGGGCCCGCAACAGGCCCGCCCAGCGACGGCGGGCGTAGAGCACGAAGGCGGTGATCAGGGCGATGCCCTGTACTCCGAAGCCGCCGTAGACCAGGGCGAACACCCAGCCCGCCAGCCCGTCGTCGGCGTGCTGCCCGGGCGGGCGGTGCTCCGGGCCGAGCACGAGCGAGGAGAGGAGGTCCGCCGGTACGGCGACCAGGATCGTCCCGAGCAGTCCGGTCGCGACCCACATCGGGAACGCCACCAGTCCGGCGGCCGCCCGGCGCCCCCACGGCCGGACGAAGGCGAGCGTGAGGGCGAGCGCGATCGCGTCCATGCCGAAGGTGAGGAGGTTGAGCGTCCACAGTCCGTCCAGCGCCCCCGGATCGCGCACACCGACCTCGGAGCCGGTCAGCCAGAGCAGCTTCAGCGTCAGGTAGGGGACGGTGGCGGTCATCGCGACCCCGGCCGCCACCACCCGTACCGCGTCGTCCTTGTGTCTCATGCCCCCACGGTCGCGTCCCGCCCGGGCCCCGGTCCTCAGCCCCGGGCGGGATCCCCCTCCCCCCGGCGGGGGATTCGCGGCTCAGGCCATCCGGTGGATCAGCCGGTCCTCCTCGTCGACCCGCCCGTCCGGGTCGGCCACCAGCCCGAGCCGTTCGGCGAGCCGGCGGGAGGGCAGGTTGTCGGCCCAGATCAGGGCGACCACCGGGATCCCGGGGAACCGCGGGCGCCCCTGCGCCATCGCCGCGCGGGCCGCCTCCGCCGCGTACCCCTGGCCCCAGGCGGACGGCCGGAACCGGTAGTAGAGGTTGAACACCCGCTCCCCGTCCAGGGTGTGCAGGTACAGCCCGGCGAAGCCGATGATCACCTCCGGCTCCTCGCGCCTGGCCACGGCGCAGTACCCGATCCCGTCCCGCACCCAGTCGGCCACGAAGCCGTCCAGCGCCTCCTGGGCGGCCGCGAGGTCCCGCTGCGGCCCGTGCGGGTTGTACCGGTTGGTCTCCGGATCCCCGTGCACGGCGAACATGGCCTCGGCGTCCCCCTGCTGCGGCTGTGTGAGCACCAGCCGCTCGGAGACGGCGACGACCGTGCGGGTGGTGTGCTGGGCGGTGCTCATGACGATTCCCCCGTCGTGATTCGTAATGGATGCCTCGCAGGATAGGCCATTACATGTGCAGGTGCCCGTCGATATTCCCGGCTGTGCGGACCGGCGGCCGGACCGGCTCGCGGCGGAGCGGCGCGGAGGTCTTGTTACCGGCGGGTCGCTTGCCTATCATCCCGAGTGTTACAGCTTTACTGTCAAACCCCGAAGGGTTCTGCGGCCAGTGCGTGACACAAGCAGTCCAGCGGGCTCGGGCGGCCCGGCCCCGTCCGCGGGCGGACCGCCGGCGGGCGGACCGCTGGCGGGCGTGCGGGTGGTGGAACTCGCGGGCATCGGGCCGGGCCCGTTCGCCGCGATGCTGCTCGGGGACCTCGGGGCGGACGTGGTGCGGGTGGACCGGCCGGAGCCCTCGCCGCTCGGGACGGACCCGGCGTACGACCTCAGCAACCGCAACAAGCGCTCCGTGCTGGTCGACCTGAAGTCGCCCGGCGGGCCGGGGCTGGTGCTGGACCTGGTCGAGCGGGCCGACCTGCTGATCGAGGGCTACCGGCCCGGTGTCGCGGAGCGGCTCGGCGTCGGCCCGCAGGCGTGCCTGGCGCGCAACCCGGCACTGGTGTACGGCCGGATGACCGGATGGGGACAGGACGGGCCCCGGGCCGCGACCGCCGGGCACGACCTCGGGTACGCGGCGGTCGCCGGGGTGCTGGGGATGGTCGCGGCGGCGCCGGGCGGCGCCGACCAGGCGCCCGGGATCCCGGCCAACCTGCTGGGCGACTACGCGGGCGGCTCGCTCTACCTGGTCGTCGGCCTGCTCGCCGGACTGCACCATGCCCGGGCCACCGGCGCGGGCCAGGTGGTGGACGCCGCGATCGTGGACGGTGCGGCACACCTCGGCAGCATGCTCTGGGGGCTGCTCGCGGCCGGCCACTGGCAGGACCGCCGGGGCGTCAACCTGCTGGACGGCGGTGCACCGTTCTACGCGGTCTACCGGGCCGCCGACGGCGGACACCTGGCCGTCGGCGCGCTGGAGCCGCGCTTCTACGCCGAGTTCGCCCGACTGCTGGAGCTCGGCCCCGAGGCGCCCGGCCAGTACGACCCCGCCCGTTGGCCGGAGCTGCGGGCCCGGATCGCGGCCCGCTTCGCCACCCGGACCAGGAGTGAGTGGGAGGCGGTCTTCGAAGGCTCCGACGCCTGCGTCGAACCGGTGTTGACGATGCGTCAGGCTGCGGTCGACGGCCACCTGGCGGCGCGCGGGACGTACGTCGAGGCGGACGGCGTCACCCAGCCCGCCCCCGCCCCGCGCTTCTCCGCCACCCCCGGCGCGCTGCGCCGCCCGCCGGCCCGGCCGGGGGCGGACACCGCCGAGGTGGCCCGGGACTGGGGCGTCCCGGGCCTCGGCGCCGCGGCGGGCGATCCGACGGCGGACGGTTCCGGGACCGACCGCTCCGGGACTGACGGCTCCGGCGCGGGCCGCTTCGGGACTGACCGTTCCGGGGCGGGCCGCTCCGAGCCGGACGAGGCCGCTGCGGTCGACACCGCGGCAGAGCAAGGAGAGTAGCGTTGCAGCGCGAGATCTTCACCGAGCAGCACGACGACTTCCGGGCCACCGTGCGGGCCTTCCTCGCCAAGGAGGTGCTGCCGCACTACGACCGCTGGGAGAAGGCCGGGATCGTCGACCGCTCCGTCTGGCTCGCGGCCGGACGCCAGGGCCTCCTCGGCATCGCCGTCCCCGAGGAGTACGGCGGTGGCGGCACCCCGGACTTCCGCTACGCCGCCGTGCTGGCCGAGGAGTTCGCCCGGGCCGGCGCCTCCGGGCTGGCGATCGGCCTGCACAACGACATCATCGGCCCCTACCTCACCTCGCTCGCCACCGAGGAGCAGAAGCGCCGCTGGCTGCCCGGCTTCTGCTCCGGCGAGCTGATCACCGCGATCGCGATGACCGAGCCCGGCACCGGCTCCGACCTGCAGGGCATCCGCACCCAGGCGGTCGACCGGGGTGACCACTTCCTGCTCAACGGCGCCAAGACCTTCATCTCCAACGGCATCCTCGCCGACCTGGTCGTCGTGGTCGCCCGGACCACCCCCGAGGGCGGCGCGCACGGTCTGAGCCTGCTGGCCGTCGAGCGCGGCACGCCCGGCTTCGAGCGCGGCCGCAACCTCGACAAGATCGGCCAGAAGGCCCAGGACACCGCCGAGCTGTTCTTCGAGGACGTCCGGGTGCCGAAGGAGAACCTGCTCGGCGAACTCGACGGCGGCTTCGTCCACCTGATGCAGAACCTCGCCCAGGAGCGGCTCACCATCGCGGCCTCGGCGATCGCCGGCGCCGAGTACCTGGTCGAGATCACCACCGACTACGTCAAGCAGCGCGAGGCGTTCGGCCGGCCGCTGGCCACGTTGCAGCACGTCCGCTTCGAGATCGCCGAACTGGCCACCGAATGCGCCGTCACCCGGACCTTCGTCGACCGCTGCATCACCGAGCACAACCGCTACGCGCTCACTCCGGCCGACGCCTCGATGGCCAAGTGGTGGGCCACCGAGCTGCAGAAGCGCACCGCCGACCGCTGCCTCCAACTGCACGGCGGCTACGGGTACATGACCGAGTTCCCGGTCGCCCGGGCGTTCACCGACGGCCGCATCCAGACCATCTACGGCGGCACCACCGAGATCATGAAGGAGATCGTGGGCCGTTCCATCCTCGGCTGACCCCTCCGGCGAACCCTCCCGGGCCTGGCCCGGCACCGGAACCTCGAAGCCCCGAAGTCCCCGGGCCCCGAAGCCCCGGCCCCGAAGCTCTGACAGCTCTGAAGCCCTGAAGTCCGAAGCCCCGAAAGGCATTCCCATCGTGACCACCGAAGCGTACGTCTACGACGCGATCCGCACCCCGCGCGGCCGGGGCAAGGCCACCGGCTCGCTGCACGCCACCAAGCCGATCGACCTGGTCGTCGGCCTGATCCACGAACTGCGCCGCCGGTTCCCCGAGCTGGACCCGGCCGCGATCGACGACATCGTGCTGGGCGTGGTCAGCCCGGTCGGGGACCAGGGTTCCGACATCGCCCGGATCGCCGCCGTCGCGGCCGGCCTGCCCGACACCGTCGCCGGGGTCCAGGAGAACCGCTTCTGCGCCTCCGGCCTGGAGGCCGTCAACCTGGCCGCGGCCAAGGTCCGTTCGGGCTGGGAGGACCTGGTCCTGGCCGGCGGCGTGGAGTCGATGTCCCGGGTCAAGATGGCCTCCGACGGCGGCGCCTGGTTCGCCGACCCGATGACCGCCTACGAGACCAACTTCGTCCCGCAGGGCATCGGCGCCGACCTGATCGCCACCATCGAGGGCCTCTCCCGCACCGACGTGGACGCCTTCGCCGCCGAGTCCCAGGCCCGCGCCGCCAAGGCCCAGGCCGACGGCCTGTTCGACCGCTCGGTGGTCCCGGTGCGCGACCGCAACGGCCTGGTCGTGCTGGAGCGCGACGAGTTCATCCGGCCCGGCACCACCGTCGAGACCCTGGCCGGCCTCAAGCCCTCCTTCGCCCAGATCGGCGAGGCCGGCGGCTTCGACGCCGTCGCCCTGCAGAAGTACCACTGGGTGGAGGCCATCGACCACGTCCACCACGCGGGCAACTCCTCCGGCATCGTGGACGGCGCCGCCCTCGTCGCCATCGGCAACCGCGAGGTCGGCGAGCGGTACGGGCTGCGTCCGCGCGCCCGGATCGTCTCCGCCGCCGTCTCCGGCTCCGAACCGACCATCATGCTCACCGGCCCCGCCCCGGCGACCCGCAAGGCGCTCGCCAAGGCCGGTCTGACCGCCGCCGACATCGACCTGGTCGAGATCAACGAGGCCTTCGCCGCCGTCGCGCTCCGGTTCATCCGCGAACTCGGCTTCCGTCCCGACCAGGTGAACGTCAACGGCGGCGCGATCGCCCTCGGCCACCCGCTCGGCGCCACCGGCGCGATGCTGCTCGGCACCGTCGTCGACGAACTGGAACGGCGCGACCTGCGCTACGGCCTGATCACCCTCTGCGTGGGCGGCGGCATGGGCATCGCCACCATCGTCGAGCGCGTCTGAGCCCACCCGTCGCCCGCCGCCACCCTTCCCGGGGCACGTTCCCCCGGACCCCGTCCGGGAGACCCCCTCGCGTGGCACCTCGCTTTGCAGACCTGGAGACCGTGAACCCATGAGCGACACCACCACCATCCGCTGGGAGCAGGACCAGGACGGCGTGGTCACCCTCGTCCTCGACGACCCCACCCAGTCCGTCAACACCATGAACGAGGCCTTCACCGCCGACTTCGAGACCGTCGTCGGCCGGCTGGCCGGACTCGGGGACGCGCTGCGCGGAGTGGTGATCACCTCCGCCAAGAAGACCTTCTTCGCCGGCGGGGACCTGCGGATGCTCTCCGCGGCCCGCCCCGAGGACGCCGAAGCCGTCTTCGAGAAGTCGATGCGGATCAAGCGCTCGCTGCGCACGCTGGAGACCCTCGGCAAGCCGGTCGTCGCCGCCGTCAACGGCAGCGCGCTCGGCGGCGGCCTGGAGCTCGCCCTCGCCTGCCACCACCGCATCGCGCTGAACACCCCGGCGAGCCGGATCGGCCTGCCCGAGGTCACCCTCGGCCTGCTGCCGGGCGGCGGCGGAGTGGTCCGCACCGTGCGGCTGTTCGGCATCACCGACGCCCTGCTGAAGTACCTGCTGCAGGGCCGCCAGTACCGCCCGGCGCAGGCGCTGGAGCACGGCCTGGTGCACGAACTGGTCGACAGCACCGAGGAGTTGACCACCCGGGCGCGCGCCTGGATCGAGGCCAACCCGACCGCCGTCCAGCCCTGGGACGTCAAGGGCCACAAGATCCCCGGCGGCACCCCGACCACCCCGGCCTTCGCCGCCAACCTGCCCGCCTTCCCCGCCAACCTGCGCAAGCAGCTGAACGGCGCGCCCTACCCGGCCCCGCGCAACATCCTGGCCGCCGCGGTCGAGAGCGCCCAGGTGGACGTCGACACCGCGATGGTGATCGAGGCCCGCTACTTCACCGAGCTCGCCTGCGGCCAGACCAGCAAGAACATGATCCAGGCGCTGTTCTTCGACATGCAGGCGGTCAACTCCGGTGCCGGGCGCCCCAAGGACATCGAGCGCCGGACGGTCCGCAAGGTCGCCGTGCTCGGCGCCGGGATGATGGGCGCGGGCATCGCCTACGCCTGCGCCAAGGCCGGCATCGAGGTCGTCCTCAAGGACGTGAGCACCGAGGCCGCCGAGCGCGGGAAGGCCTACTCCGAGGGGCTGCTGAACAAGGCCGTCGCACGCGGCCGCTCCACCGAGGCCAAGCGCGACGAACTGCTCGCCCGGATCACCCCCACCGGCGACGCCGCCGACCTGGCCGGCTGCGACGCGGTGATCGAGGCGGTCTTCGAGAACACCGAGCTCAAGCACAAGGTGTTCCAGGAGGTTGAGGGCGTCGTCGCCCCCGACGCGCTGCTCTGCTCCAACACCTCCACGCTGCCGATCGGCGTGCTCGCCGAAGGCGTCCGGCGCACCGGCGACTTCATCGGCCTGCACTTCTTCTCGCCGGTCGACAAGATGCGGCTGGTGGAGATCATCCGCGGCCCGCAGACCGGCGACGAGGCCCTCGCCCGGGCCTTCGACCTGGTCCGGCAGATCGACCGGACCCCGATCGTCGTCAACGACTCCCGAGGCTTCTTCACCTCGCGGGTCATCGGCCAGTTCCTCAACGAGGGCGTCGCCATGGTCGGCGAGGGCATCCACCCCGCCTCCGTCGAGCAGGCCGCCGCCCAGGCCGGCTACCCCGCCAAGGTGCTCTCCCTGATAGACGAGCTCACCCTCACCCTCCCGCGCAAGATCCGCGACGAGTACCGGCGCTCGGTCGAGGGCGGCGGCGGCACCTGGACGCCGCACCCGGCCGACGCAGTGGTCGACCGGATGGTCGACGAGTTCGGCCGCCCGGGCCGCAGCGGCGGCGCCGGCTTCTACGAGTACGGCGAGGACGGCCGGCGCGGGCGGCTCTGGCCGGGACTGCTGGAGCACTTCACCGCTTCCGGTGCGGACGCCGCCGAGGTGCCCTTCGAGGACCTCAAGGAGCGGATGCTGTTCAGCGAGGCGCTGGACTCGGTGCGCTGCCTGGAGGAGGGCGTGCTGACCTCGGTCGCCGACGCCAACGTCGGCTCGATCCTCGGCATCGGCTTCCCCGCCTGGACCGGCGGCGTCTTCCAGTACATCAACGGGTACGAGGGCGGCCCGGCCGGCTTCGCGGCCCGCGCCCGCGAACTCGCCGCCGCGTACGGCGAGCGGTTCGCGCCGCCGGCGCTGCTGGAGCGGATCGCGGCCGAGGGGCGGACGTTCACGGACTGACCCGGGTGCCGCCCGGGGTCGGGCGGTGCCGTGTTCCGCACGGTGCCGCCCGACCCCGGGGCCTCACGCCCGGCGGGGTTCCCCGGCCGGCCCGTCGGGTTCCTGCCCGGCCGGTTGTCCGGGCGCCTGTCCGGTCGGCTGTCCGGGCTCGTGTCCGGGCTCGTGTCCGGCCGGTTGTCCGGGCTCGTGTCCGGGCTCGTGTCCGGCCGGTGGCCCGGTCGGTTCGGCGGGCAGCACCACGGTCAGTTCCTCGCCGAGTTCCTCCCGGAGCGAGCGCTGGAACGCCGTGACCAGGGCCTGCGCCACCATCGGCTGGATGTGGTCCGTCAACGCCTTCATCCGGGCCAGCTCGTCCGGCGCCGGCTCGCTCTCCCGGAACGGCTTCCACACCGTCTCCCGGAACAGCCGCTGCAACTCCCGTGCCGTCGCCCGGCTGTGCTCCAGCACCACCGCCCGGGCGGTCAGCAGCGTCTCCAACGGGATCGGCACGTCCAGGATCCGCACGCCCAGCGGCAGCAGGCCCGGATCCACCCGGAACACCTCCGGGTCGTCGGTCCGCTCCAGCGCCCCCATCGCCGCGAGCCGTCCGACCTGCTCCTCCGACAGCCCCCGCCCGGTGCGCCGTTCCAACTGGGCCCGGCCCAGCTCCTCGACGGCCTCCGGCGTCCAGGACGCCACCAGCGCCCGGTGGATCGCCAGGTCCAGCGGAGTGCTGTCCTCCGGCAGCCGCGCCAGGTAACGCTCGATCGCCGCCAGCGTCAGCCCCTGCCGCTGCAACTCCTCGATCAGCCCCAGCCGGTCCAGGTGCGCCGCGCCGTACAACCCCACCCGCCGCGGCCCCAGTTCCGGCGGTGGCAGCAGCCCCTTCGTCCCGTAGAACCGCACCGTCCGCACCGTCACCCCGGCCCGCGCCGCCAACTCGTCCACCGTCAGCCGCACCTCGCCCGCTACGGCGCCGTGCTCCCCCATCTGCTGCCTCCCGCGCTGGCACACTCCTGCTGTGACAGCAGCAGTGTGACAGTGCGGCCCGTGCCGGTCCACCGGCGGCGGGTGGCGGGCCGTGCGTGGTCGGCCGCGGGTGGGCGCGGCGGGTGGCGGGTGGCGGGTGGCCGGTGGTGGGCGGTAGGCGGCGGGCTGTGGGTCGGGCGCGGCGGTGGACGGGGGCCGGCGTGCGGTCGGGCGGGACACCGTGACGCCGACGCGGGCGGGGTGCCGGTTCCGCAGGACGGGGTCACGCCGACGCCCCCGCCCTTCCGCCGGAGGTCCGGCTCGGGTCGGGGGCGTCGGGTGGGGCCGCCCGGAATCTCCCGGGGTCTCCCGTGTTTCCACGGGTCCCCTGGGCTCCCCGGTCGGTCGGGGCTCCCCGGTCGGTCGGGGCCTCCGGTCCTTCGGGGCTGCCGCGTGCGGTGGGCGGTGGGCCCGGGTGCAGCCCCTCCACTCGTTGAGGCCGAAGCCGGATCATCCGCGGGCGACCCGGATCACCCCGGGGGGTGAGCCGGGCCACCCCCGCGGCGGCGCGCTGTCGGGGAGGGTCAGGCGAGGGCGGCGTGGTGGCGGCGGGTGACTTCGGGGTGGGCCCGGGTGTAGCCCTTCCACTCGTTGAGGCCGAAGTCGGCGAAGAGGGGGTTGTCGGGGTCCTCGGTGGCGCCGGGGGCGTGGTGGGCGAGCGGGAAGTCCAGCGGCGCGATGTGGGCGTCGAGGCGCGGGTTGTAGAAGAACGGGACGGAGAAGCGCTCGCGGGCGCCGGCCGGGCTGACGACCCGGTGGCTGGTGGCCTTGAGGTAGCCGTCCGTGGCGACCTCCAGCAGTTCGCCGAGGTTGACGACGAACGCGCCCTCCATCGGCGGCACGTCCAGGAAGCTGCCGTCCTGGCGCTCGACCTGGAGTCCGCCCACGGTGTCCTGGAGCAGCAGGGTGATGAAGCCGTAGTCCTTGTGGGCGCCGACGCCCTGGCCGGCGCCGTCCGGGGCGGTGCCGGGGTAGCGGACCAGCTTGAGGCGCAGGTGGGGGTGGCCCGCGAAGGCCTCGTCGTAGAAGTCGGGGCGGGCACCGATCGCGGTGAGGAGTTCGTGCAGCAGCCGGCGGGCGACCCCGCCGAGGTGGTCGATCCAGCCGAGTGCGGCGGTGCGCAGTTCGGGGAGCGCCGCAGGCCACTGGTTGGGGCCCTCCAGCCACCAGTACGGGGGCTCGCCGGCGCCGGGGACGTGCGCGGGCAGCTCGGCACCGATGTCCAGCTGGTCGCGCCAGTCCTGGCTGCCGCCGGTTCGTTCGTCGCCGGTGCGGGTGTAGCCCCGGTAGTGGGGGGAGTTGAGGTTGCTCACGGCGAGCCGGTCGGCTTCGGGGAGGGTGAAGAAGGCGCGCATGGCCCGGGTGAGCGCGGCCGTCTCCTCCGGGGTGACACCGTGGCCGACGAGCTGGAAGAAGCCGACGCCGGTGGCCGCGGCGCGGAGTTCGTCGTGCAGGCGGCGGCGGTCTTCCGCACTGCCGTCGGCGAGCGAGAGGTCGATCACCGGGAGGGCGTCCGCGGGGGTGGAACCGGAGCCGGTTTCGGATATGGGGGTGTGCTGCTGCGTCATGTGTGACATCCGCTGGGTCTCGTCCCGGCCGGGCCCGGTGGTCGACCGGGGGCGCCTGAGCAGGGCCTGGTGCGGCGGGTGCTCCGGGTGCCGGGAGGCGGGGGCGGCCGGGTGGGGCCGCCGTTGAGGGTGGGTGGTGAGAGGTTCAGCCGGAGCGTCGACAGGACATGGTGGTCACGCGGAGCAGGTCCACGTGACGGCGGCGAACAAGGATGAGCACCTCACCAGCCTAAATGACCGGTTCGGCGGCGGGCGAGCCCCCTGCAGCGGAGGGCCACTCATCACTTGTCGGTGGTCGTTCAGTCACGGAGCGTTCGATCATTCGCGTACGGCGGTCGGCGGCCCCTTTCAGGCGTTGTTGAGGTAGGCCAGGACCGCCAGGACCCGGCGGTTGTCGTCGTCGGAGGGCTGGAGGTCGAGCCGGACGAAGATCGACGCGGTGTGCTTGGCGACTGCCCGTTCGGTGATCACCAGCTGCTGGGCGATGGCGGCGTTGGAACGGCCCTCCGCCATCAGGCCCAGCACCTGCCGCTCGCGGGGGGAGAGGGTGGAGACCGGGCCGGCCGAGGAGTTGTGGGTGAGCAGCCGGGTGATCACCTCCGGATCCATCGCGGTACCGCCCTGGGCGACCCGCCGGACGGAGTCGATGAACTGGGCGCCGTCCATCACCCGGTCCTTGAGCAGGTAGCCGATCCCGCCGGTGCTGCCGGCCAGCAGCTCGCGCGCGTACAGCTGCTCCACGAACTGCGACAACACCAGGACGGGCAGGCCCGGGTGCGCCTGACGGGCGGCCAGCGCGGCCCGCAGCCCCTCGTCGGTGAAGCCCGGCGGCAGCCGGACGTCGACCACGGCGATGTCGGGCCGGTCGGCGTCCACCGCGGCGAGCAGTTGGTCGCCGTTCTCGACCGCCGCGGTGACCTCCATGCCGTTGGCCTCCAGCAGCCGGGTCAGGCCGTCCCGGAGGAGGAAGAGGTCTTCGGCGATGACAACGCGCACGGGATCTCCAGGTTCACGATGGTCGGACCACCGGACGGGCTGCTGATCGCGAGCACCCCGTCGAAGGCGGCCAGTCGGCGTTCGGTTCCGCTGAGGCCGGTGCCCCGGGACGGGTCGGCGCCGCCGCGCCCGTCGTCGGTCACCGATATCCGCAACAGCCCGCCACTGTGCCCTATTTCGATCCACACGTGCGAGGCGCCCGCGTGCTTCACCACGTTGGCCAGCAACTCGGTGACCGCGAAGTAGGCGGCCGACTCCACCGGGGCGGGTGCCCGGCCCGGCAGGGCGCCGGTGAAGGTGACCGGCAGTGGCAGGTCCAGTGCCGTCGCCTGCACCGCGTCGGCCAGTCCGCGGTCGGCGAGCACCGGGGGGTGGATGCCGCGGACCAGGTCCCGCAGCTCTCCCAGTGCCTTCACCGAGGACGTCCGGGCCTCCGCCAGCAGCGGGCCCAGGGCGTCCGGGTCGTCCTTCAGCTGCTCGGCCACGGTCAGCAGCATGCCCAGGGCCACCAGCCGGGCCTGCGCCCCGTCGTGCAGGTCCCGCTCGATCCGGCGCAGTTCGGCGGCCCCGGCGTCGATGGTGTCCGCCCGTGTCCGGGCCAGGTGGCTGACCTGGTGGGCGAGTTCGGCTCGGCGGGAGGGGCCGAGCAGGGCCCGGGCGGTCCACTCGTGGATCCGCAGGACCGGCGGGGCGGCCCACAGCGCGGCCACCGGGGCGACGGTCAGGCCCATCCCGTAGATCACGCCGAGCGCGACGAACGGCCCGTTCCGGCCGAAGACCTGCAGGGCGACCGGGGTCAGCACGATGACCGCGGCGGTGAGGAGCACCGTGCAGCCGGTGAGCAGCACCCAGGCGAGGTCCCGCCAGGTCGCCGGGTCGGTCAGCCAGCCGCCGGCCCGGAGCCGCTGCCAGGGGCCGGTGGCGCCGGGCGGTCGGCGGTACGGCACCGGGACCGGCCGGCCGCTCCACTTCCCGACCACCCGCCTGCTCTCCGTCGCGGTCCAGCGCGCGCCGAACAGGGCGAGGACCAGCAGGGAGGGCGCCAGCCAGAGCGAGACGGAGCGGCCGCCCGGTGCGGCTCCGCCGTAGAGGTGCGTCGCCATCACCGCGATCGCGCCCGGCGCGAACAGGGCGGCCCCGACGGCTCGGCCACCGCCCCCGGTGGCCCAGCAGAGCGCCCAGAGGGCGACCGGCCCCAACGGCACCGTCAGGATCAGCGGGCCGCCCGGCCCGAACGGCCGGGACTCGTCCGGGCCGAACAGCGCGGCGGCCAGCAGGACCGGCCCGGCCAGCAGCGAGACCAGGCCCGTCACGGCCAGCGTCACGGCGTACCAGGCACGCACGCCGTCCACGAGGGCCTGGCCCATCTGCCGGGCGGCCCGGCCGGTCGCCCCCGTCGCACCCGCCCCTGCTCCCGCGCCGCCCGTCCCCGTTCCGGTGCTCGCGTCCGGCCTCATGATGCGCCCCCTCGCCGTCCCGGAGTCCCCGTCCGGGGGCTCCGAAGCCCTTGGCCCCGAAGCCCCCGAGGGCCCGGTGCCGATCTTTCGGTGAGTCAGTCTGCCCGGCCGCCGCGGTCGGCGCTCTAGGCCTGGACACCTACTTCGGGGTGTATCTGGATACACCCCGCAGAGGCCGTCCAGGCGGCTGTCCGCACCCCCGTGCCGATTCGTAGCGTCATGTCCCGTCAGCCGGCCCGGGTCCCTCCGGTGCCGGACCCCGAACCGTGGAGGGCCCGTGAACGCGCCGATCATCCGGATCCGCGGCGTCAGCAGGACGTACGACCGATCCGCCGCCGCCCGCCCCGCCCTGGCCGGCCTCGACTTGGAGGTACGGGCCGGCGAGGCGCTGGCCGTGGTCGGCCGCTCGGGCAGCGGCAAGTCCACCCTGCTGAACCTGATCGCGGGCCTCGACCGCCCGAGCGAGGGAGCGGTGGAGGTGGACGGCGTGGCCGTCCACCGGCTCGGCGAGGCCGCGCTGGCCGAGTACCGGCGGCGCCGGATCGGCATGGTGTTCCAGTTCTTCAACCTGCTGGACGACCTGAACGTCGAGGACAACGTCCTGCTCCCGGCCCAGCTCGCCGGGATGCGGAAGGAGCAGGCCCGCGCCCGGGCCGGCGAGCTGCTGGAGCGGCTGGGGGTGGCCCGGCACGCCAGGGCCTTCCCCGGCCGGCTCTCCGGCGGTGAGCGCCAACGGGTCGCGGTGGCGCGGGCGTTGATGAACCGCCCGCCGTTGCTGCTGGCCGACGAGCCCACCGGGGCGCTGGACACCGCCTCGGCCGCCGACGTCCGCGACCTGCTGCGCGGGCTCAACGCCGAGGGCCAGACGATCCTGCTGGTCACCCATGACACCGCGCTCGCCGAGGCCTGCGCGGACCGGACGATCGAGCTGCTCGACGGCCGGCTGGTCCGGGACACCGCGGCCGTGCCCGCTCCCGGGGGCGCGCGGTGATCCGGGGGCGGGGAGCGCGGTGGAGCGGGCTGACGGGGAACGGGTGCGGGCGGGCGAACGCCGCGCAGGAGCGGAACGGGGTGGGCGGATGAGCGCCCTCGGCAAGGTGGTCCGGGCCGGGGTGGGCCGCAAGCGGGTGCAGACCCTGGTCATGGTGCTCACCACGATGATGTCCGTGACGGCGTGCATCCTCGCGATCGGGCTGCTGGTCGCCGCCCGTGGCCCGTACCAGCGGTCCTTCGCCGACCAGCACGGCGCACACCTCAACGTGCTGTACGACCCGGCCGGGGCGAGCCCCGCCCAGCTCGACGCGGCCGCCCACGCGCCCGGCGTGACGGCCTCGGCCGGTCCCTACCCGGCGGTCACCGTCCGGGCGCGGACGGGAGAGGACACCAGGATCCCGCCGCCGGGCAGCCCGCTCCCGCCGATGACACTGGTCGGCCGGGCCCAGGACGGCCCGATGGACGGCCTGCGGATCACCACGGGCCGCTGGGTCGCGGGCCCCGGCGAGGTGGTGTTCCTCGACGGCCACTCCCCGCTGGCCGTCGGCGACAGCATGCGGTTCCCGGACCTGCCGGGGCAGCCGACGCTCAAGGTCGTCGGCCTCGCCGCCTCCGTCTCCTGGAGCGCGGACGGCTGGGTCGCCCCCGAGCAGGTCGCCGGGCTGACGGCGCCCGGCACGACGCCCGCCGCCCAGTACCTCTACCGCTTCGCCCGCGCCGGTACCGACGCCGAGGTGGAGGCCGACCACGCCGCGATCGCTGCCGCGGTGCCGCCCGGCGCGCTCACCAAGGCGACCTCCTACCGACCCGCCCAGGCGGAGGCGGACCGGACGGCCTCGACCTTCGTCCCGTTCGTCACGGCCTTCGGGGTGCTCGGCCTCGCCCTGTCGGTGCTGATCATCGGCGTCGTGGTCAGTGGCGCGGTCACCGCCGCCACCCGGCGGATCGGTGTTCTGAAGGCCCTGGGCTTCACGCCGGCCCAGGTGACGCGCGCCTACGTCGGCCAGGCGCTGATCCCTGCCGGAGCGGGCACGGCACTCGGCGTGCTCGGCGGCAACCTGCTCTCAGTGCCCGTCCTCGGCATGGCCCACAAGGCCCTGCGCGGCGGTCTGCTCGGCATCCCGCTCTGGGTGGACCTCACGGTCGCGGCGGCGGCCCTGGCCGCCGTGACGGGCACCGCGCTGGTGCCGGCCCTGCGGGCCGGACGGCTGCGCACGGTGGAGGCACTCGCGGTCGGCCGGACGGCGCCGGGCGTCGAACGGGCCGCCGCCCGGGGCGGTGCGGGCCGGGCCGGGACGGCGGGCCTCCTGACGGGGATCCGGAACGGGATCGGCCGACTGCCGGTGCCGCGCTCGCTGAGCCTCGGGCTGGCGGGCCCGTTCCACCGGCCTGGCCGTTCGGTGACGACGGGGGCCGCGGTCGTGCTCGGCACGGCCGGAGTCACGCTCTGCGTCGGCCTGACGCTCTCGCTCGGCCTGGTCCAGGACGGTCTGGAGGCCGGGCGCGCCGACAAGGTCGTGGTCCGGACCCCGATCGAGGGCACCACGGAGCCCGTCGACCAGGTGGACGAGGCGGCCGTGGCGCGGGCGATCGGCGCCCGCCCGGGGACCAGGGCCTGGTACAGCACCGTCCCGTCGCCGGTGGCCCTGGCCGGGAACACCGGGCGCTCGGACGTGGTCGCGTTCAGCGGCGACGCCTCGTGGAACGGCTACCAGCTGGTCACCGGCCGCTGGTTCCACGGACCCGGCGAGGTCGTGGTCGGATCGGCCTACCTCCGCGCCAACCAGGCGAAGGTCGGCGACACCGTGACCCTCACCGACCACGGGCGCACCACCCCGGCGAAGATCACCGGCGAGGTTCTGACCACCGGGGACTCCGTATTCCTGGACCGGGCCGCGCTGGCCCCGATCGGCGGCGCCGTCGCCACCGAGGCGATCTCCTTCCACATCGACCTCACCCCCGGCACCGACGCGAAGGCGTACGCCGACGCGCTCGACGACGTGGTCCGGCCGATGGGATTGGGCGCCGAGCCGGGCGAGCAGCACATCAGCATCGTGGTGCTGGCGATGAACACCCTGGCGGGCACGCTCACGCTGCTGCTCTCCGTGGTCGCGGGGCTCGGGGTGCTCAACACAGTGCTGCTGGACACCCGGGAGCGGGTACACGACCTCGGCGTGCTCAAGGCGCTCGGGATGTCGCCCCGGCAGACCGTCGGCATGGTGCTCACCTCGGTCTGCGGGAGCGGGCTGGTGGCCGGCCTGATCGGGGTGCCGATCGGGATCCTGGTGCACCACCAGGTGATGCCGGCGATGGCCCGCGCCGCCGGGATCGGCGTGCCCGGCGAGGACCTCGGGGTCTTCGACCCGTCGGTGGTGGGGCCGCTGATACTCGGTGGGCTGGTGCTGGCCCTGCTCGGCGCAGCGCTCCCCGCCACCTGGGCGGCCCGGACCCGGACGGTCACGGCGCTACGGACGGAGTGACGGCAGGAGAGCGCTCGGCGGCGGCCCGCTCCCGCAGGACCGTCCCCTGCGGGAGCGGCCCGTCCGGGCGCAGCTACCGCAGGGGCAGCCGCACCCAGGAGCAGTCCGTCCCGGAGCAGCCGAGTTCGGGACAGCCGAACTCGGGACGGCCGAGGCCAGGACAGTCCGGCTCGGGACCGCCCGGCTCAGAGCAGCCGCGCTGCCGCGTACGCCTCCATGGCGCTCCGCTGGTACGCGGCCAGGCCCGGGGCGATGGCCTCGTACGCGGTGCTCCACTGCTCGTTCTCGGTGCAGGACCGCGCGATGGCGAGGTACTCCTCCGCGGGGACGGACCGGATCGTGCCGAGCAGCCCGTACTCCTCGGCGGTCATGCTCTGCACGGGCTCGGCGTCGGCCGGGTGGCCGGCCGCCATCAGCTCGGCCAGGCGGATCATGCGCGCGGTCCGCTCGCGCTGCCCGGCCTCGATCTCCTCCGGGCTCATCGCGGCGGTCGCGTGCCGGGCCGCCTCGGCGTGCTCGGGGAAGTCGCGCAGGCTCGCGTCGACGTCGTCGGGCCGGATGCCCTCGAACAGGTTCTCGGGGCGGTTGATGGTCATGGGTGTGCCGTCCTTCCGGGAGTGTTCCAGGTCGACGATCGTGCGGGAAACGGTGGCGGCCAGGGCGTCCAGCCGGTCGCGTTCGGTGACCAGCCTCCGGTGGTGGCCCCGCAGGGCGTCCAGCTCGTCCACCTGATCGCCCAGGATCCGGGCGATCTCGGTCAGCCCCACGCCCAGCGCCCGCAGGACGAGGATCTGCTGCAGCTGCAGCAACTGCCGTTCCTCGTAGTAGCGGTGGCCGTTGGAGCCGATCCGGGCCGGCGGCAGCAGTCCGATCTCGTCGTAGTGCCGCAGTGTCCTGGCGGTCACCCCGGACAGCCGGGCCACCTCTGCGATCGGCCAGGCCATGGCCGCCTCCCCTCGCTTCCGATTCCCCACGGTCGTCGTACCGGGGCCGGTTCCTCCGGCCCTGGTCACGACGGTACGAGCTGCCGTTGCGGCAACTTCAAGCCCTTGTGTCCGAGGTCCGTCCCGACCCGGCCGCCGGGGCGTCGTCGAACCAGTCCAGGGACTGCCCGTGCGGCCCGGTGAAGGCCACCGGGCGCCCGTCCAGGGCCAGCGCGAACAGCCCGGATCCGGCCGGGGCCGGGCGGGGGAGGCGCCGGGCGACGGCGGGCAGGACGGAGACCGCCTCGTTGGAAATCCAGTGCCCGGGCAGCTCGTGGACGGTCGCCGCGAACTCCTCCCGTGCCTCCGGGGGCAGGTACGCGAGGACGGCGCTGTGGAACACCACCGGTGTGGCCCCCACCGGTACCCGGGCCACCAACTCCCGTACCGTCGCGTTGAGATCGCCGCGCACCAGCAGCGGAGGTTCGGCCCGGGCGACCCGGACAGCGCCGCGCAGCCGGTCCAGCCGGTGGGTCTGCTCCGGCCAGACCAGCGACTCCAGCCAGCGCACGTCCTCCTCGGCCCGGACGTCCAATGGGTTGAGGTCGATGCCGGCCCGCCACACCACCTCCGGCAGCCGCTCCCGCAGGGAGGCGGGCAGCGGCACCGGCCCGCTGACGGCGCAGTCCAGCGCCACCGGGCTCGCCGCTGCGCCGAACTCGGCCACCGGGTCACCCGCGCCGTCCGCGGGCAGGTACCGGTAGCGATAACGGTCGGGGTAGAGGCAGAGCCCGGCCGAGGCGCCGACCTCGATCAGGGCGAGCGGCTGCGGCAGCGTCGCCAGCAGCGGCAGCAGGGTGGCGCAGCGGCCCGCCTCGTTGGTCTGCGTGCGGCGCTCCAGCATCGTGGCCGAGGTCTCGTCCCAGTGGGCCGTCACCCAGTCACGGAAGGCCGGCCAGCCCTCCGCCACCGGCCCGCCCAGGTGGCGCACCGCGCCGAACAGCAGGTTCGGTTGCCGCTTGGCGGCGGGCAGTCCGTCCAGCAACGCGCACAACCGCCCGTCCTCGGCGACGCGTTCGGCCAGTTCCCGGTAGGTCGCGGAGTTGCCGCGGGCCTCCTGCTCCGCGAACGTGCGGTAGAGGTCCCCTGTATCGCCGTGCATCCCGCAGGTGTCCTTCCGAGTGATCGACCCGCCCCACCCTACGGCCGGTCCGCAGCACTCCGGGTGCCCTCCCGCCGTGCTCCCCGCCGCACCGCCGACCGGCTCGGGCCGATCCGGGTCAGTCCGACCAGCCTGACCAGTCCGAACAGACCGACCAGCCGGGAACAGCCCGGGTCAGCCCGGTCCGGGCCCCGGTTGCCGCCACCCCAGCCCCGGGTACGGGCGCGGCCGGACCAGCCGGACCGGGCCGGTCGCCGCCCACGCCACCACCGTCAGCAGGTCCTAGAACAGCACCGGCGCCCAGAACGGGGTGGCGGACAGGCTCCGGCGCTCGAACCGGCACCAGGCATCGGGCGGCAGCCAGGACGCGCCCGTCTCCAGCAGCCGTCAGCCGCCCGCCGTCAGCCGCCCGCCGCCCGGCCGTGCTCGCAGTGCTCGGCGCAGTCCAGCGACCGGACGTACAGCAGGCCGTACAGCACGCCGGCCGAGGCGAGGGAGAGGGCGACGGCACCGGCGGACGGCGGCGTCACCCCAGCATGCCGCCCATGTGCCCGTCCTCGGCGAGCAGCCGCCAGGAGCAGCCGGGCGAGGCGAAGGCTTCCGGGTCGACGGCTTCCACCAGCCGGTCCACCACCGTGCTCAGCAGCGACTGCGGGTCGAACACCGCCCAGGTGTCGTGGCTCCGGCCGTGGTCCCAGCGCTCCCATTCGGCGCGCAGCCGCTCGTACGTCCAGAGCGCGTAGAGCAGGGCGGACAGGTCGCGGTTCAGGTAGGCCTCGGGCTGGCCGTCGTCGTACCAGTCGGGCAGTTCCAGTTGGCCGGTGGCGCCGTCCAGGGCGATCGTGAGGTCGGTCGGCCAGTCCCCGAGGGCGATGAAGTCCCGCTGGTACGGGCGCTCCTCCTCGCCGTCGAAGTACTCGGGGTACGCCTCGCCCATGGTGACCAGCGGTTCCTCGCACACTCCGAAGATCGCTCCGCCCAGCGGCAGTCCGACCTCGGTCAGCAGGCGTCGGGTCGGCTCGTGCACCAGGGCGGCGGGCAGGTGCTCGGGCCGGAAGCGGTGCACCTGTCCGGGGCCGTCGTCCTCGTCCGTCAGCGCGGCGAGTTCCGCCACGAGCTCGGGGCCGACCTCGTACGCGGGACCGTCCGGGCCGCCGGGCAGCGCACCCCAGCCCAGCGCGTGCACCAGCAGCGCGGTGCTCCAGTGCGCGGGCGGCGCGGAGTCGTCGGAGAACAGACCCGGGTCGGCCTCCCGCATCAGCCGTTCGGCCCTCGCCACCGCCTCGGCGACGACGGCCGGGCCGCGCTGCCCGTCCAGGGCCTCCGGCCGTCGGGCGGCCTCGGCGACCGCCTCGACCTCCCGTACCAGGCCGGCCAGCGCGGGCAGGTCGGAGGCGAGCAGGTCCCGTCGCGGGCCGCCGTTGTCGAGGAGCACCTCGCCGGTCGTCCCGTCGAGCAGCACCAGGTTGCCGACGGCGGCGAAGGGCGTGCAGTAGTCCGTCTCCCCGAGGACGAAGAGCCGTTCCCCGTCGGCGGGGAGCGGCCGCAGCACTCCGGTCGCGAGCGCGCCGAAGTCCAGGAACGCCCCGGCGGCCGGCAGGCCCTCCCGTGCCAGGAACTCCCGGCTTCCCGCGTGCACCACCCCGCCGGGCAGACCTGCCACCTGCTCACACCCCACGTGCCCCACCCTTCCCCGGCCCTGACCCCCAGACCCTAGCGGCCCGGCCCGACATCGCCACGGAGGTTTCGGGGGTGGGGGCGGGCCGGGGGTGCGGTGACGGGGCGGTTCCGCCACGGACGGTCGGGCGGTCCGGCCCGCCGGAGACTCCCGCCTCCGCACCCCTGCGCCGTCATGCCCTCGGGGCCAGGCCCCCCTACGCCCCGAGGTCCGCCGGGTCCACGTTCCAGCGCTCGGGCAGGTCCGCGTCGCAGAGGGCGCAGGCGTAGTGCTCCTCGCGGACGAGGTTGCACCCGGCGCACCGGGGGCAGCGGCGGAAGACCGCCGCGTACGTGAAGGCGTCCGGGTGCGGCAGGCCGATGCGGGTGAGGGCGGCGGTCACGGCGGGCCAGGAGGCGGTGTCGGGGCAGTAGCCCGTGGAGTGGTTGCTGACCGTCCCGACCTCCCAGCCCCCGGGGACCTCCCGGCCTCCGCCGTCCGCCCGGTCCCCGGCCGACCGGCGGAACCCGATCTCCCCGGCGCTCAGCACCACGTCCCCACCCGCGCAGGCGACGTGCTCGCTGCGGCGCGGGGCGAGCCGCAGCGCACCGCCCAGGTCGACCACGAAGGTGAAGGGCTCCGCCAGCTCCTCCGCCGTCCGCGCGGCCACCCAGGCCGTGAACTCGTCGGCCGTCCGCACCGGTTGACCGCCGGGACCCCCGGCCCCGCGCAGCTCGGGCGGTCCCACGTACCGGTACGCCCGGCCGAAGCCGTCCGCGACCTCCGCCGCGACTCCCCGTCCGGCCAGCAGTGCCTTCCAGTACGCCATTTCGGCGGCCGTCCCGCTCAGCCCGAAGTCCCGCAGCTCGGCGAGGAGCGCACGCGCCTCCTGCAGCGGGGCCGACGTGCCCTCGCGGAGCGCCCGCAGTGCCGCGACCGGGTCGGTCAGCGGCCCGGCGAGTCGGAGCCGGGCCGGTCCGTGGGCGGTCAGCAACGCATCGCGGACGTCGGCCGGGATCGCCTCCGGGCCCGAGTGCTCGCACAGGTAGGCGTCGCAGTGCGGGCAGGAACGCTCGGCGTCCCACCACAACTCCCGCCCGTGCACCAGGAACTGTCCGACGCTGCGGACGGCGGTGCCCCCGCAGTCCCCGCACCGGACGGCCATTCGCGCACCCTGTTCCGTAACGGTCATGCCGGACACCCTACGGCGGCCGTCCGTTCATCGGGCCATCCGGTGATCCGGCCGTCCGTTCATCAGTCGGTCGGGCCGTCCTGCCGTCCGGAGGGCGGCACACGCCGGTCGGGCGGGTGGACAAGACGTCAGTCAGGCGGAGGGTCAAACCCACCGGCAACATCACCACGTCACATCCTCACTGTCAGGCGAGCCCGCCGGCCTTCCGGGCCGCCCGCTCCACGCGGTCGTGGTGGGCCCGCCACCAGTCCGCGTCGCCCTCGGCGGTGTTGGCGCCGTCGGGCCGCTGGCCGACGGCGCCGTCGACGAGTTCGCGGACCAGGTCGGCGTGGCCGACGTGGCGGTGACTCTCGGCGATCATGTGGACGAGGACCCGGTGCAGGGTCTGCTCGGGGCGGTCGCCGAACGGCAGCCGGCCGGTCGCGTCCAGCGGCAGGGCCTCGATGGTGGCGTCGGAGTGTGCGCAGGCCCGCCGGTAGCGCCCGACGATCTCCTCGGTGCTCTCGTCGGCCCGCGCCCACAGGTCGCCGTTCGGTTCGGTGTCGCCGGTGAACCACAGCGGGGTCGGCTCCGGGAAGGGCCGGCCGAAGGTCTCGCCGAAGTACATCGCCTCGGCCCCGGTGAGGTGCTTCACCAGACCCAGCAGGTTGGTCCCGGTGGGGGTGAGCGGGCGGCGCACGTCGTACTCGGACAGGCCGTCGAGCTTCCAGAGCAGCGCGTCGCGGGCGTCCTGGAGGTACACCCGGAGGTCGGTCTTGTCATCCGTCACGGTCATGGGACCAGTCTGCTGATCGCAGGAATTCCTTCCATCGTTTTCCGGCGCAGGACGATCGCCAACCCGTGTCATGATCAAGGCCGTTGACCCGGTGACCGTCACGAAGGGACGGACCCGGCCGACAGCCGGACCCGGGACGAGACGCTGTTCGCCGGAGCGTGCCGCCCACTACGCGCGCGGCACGTTCCCGTACGCGCCCCGGCCTGGCGGAGGCGCCCGGCCGGGGCACTGGGGCCGGCCGGGGCACTGGGGCCGGCCGGGCGGGGGCGGCTGCTCGACCTGGGGTGCGGGCCGGGGACGCCGGCGCTGGGGCCGGCGCACCTGTTCGGCGAGGCGGTGGGGGCGGACCCGGACGCCGGGATGATCGCCGAGGCGCGGTGGGCGGGCGCCGGGCAGTCCGGGGTCACCTGGGTGCGGGCCCGGGCCGAGGAACTGCCGCCGGGCCGAGGAACTGCCCCCGGGGCTGGGCACCTTCATGGTGGCCACGCTCGGCCGGTCCTTCTGTCGGACGGACCCGCGACCCGGTGGCGGCGACCGTTCGTCGGATGCTGCGCCCCGGCGGCGCGCTGGTACACGTATCGGACCTGAGGCCGGGCACGGAGCCGGGGCGGGCTTCACCGGTCCGCAGCGGATCGTCGTCCCGGGCGGGCAGCCGCCGGAGCGTACGGTCGACGACACGGTCGCGGGCGTCTTCCCATTCTCCTCCTCGGCCCCGCACCTCTTCACCGACCGCCGTCCGGCCTTCGAGACGGACCTCCGAGAGCTGCTCGTGCGGGCCTCTCCGGAAGGCCTGTTCTCGGAACGGCGTCCGGGCACCGAGGTGTTCATCCGGCGCCCCCCGCAGTGGAAGTGGCGAATCGTCAATTCCACTGCGGGGGAGGGTCCGTCAGCGGACCACGTCGAAGACCTGCTTCTGCAGGCCGTTGCCGTAGACCTCGTGCTCGACCAGCTTCAGCTTCTGGGCGTCCTTGTCCGTACCGCTGAACAGGCGCTTGCCCGCGCCGAGCAGCAGGGGGTAGACGAGCAGGTGGTAGCGGTCGATCAGGCCGGCGTCCGAGAGTGCCCGGTTCAGGGCGGCGCTGCCGTGGACGATGATCGGGCCGCCCTCGGTCTCCTTCAGGGCGGCGACCTCGTCGAGCGAGCGCAGGATGGTGGTCTCGCCCCAGTTCGACACCAGGTCCTCGTCGGTGAGGGTGGTGGAGACGACGTACTTGGGGAGGGACTTGTAGCGGGCGAAGTCCGCCATGTCCGGCCAGACCGGGCTGAAGGCCTGGTAGCTGACCCGGCCCAGCAGCATCGCGGTGGCCTCCTCCTGCTCCCGGCCCTTGATCTCGAACGCCTCGGGGAGGAATTCGACGTCCTTGAAGGTCCAGCCGGAGTTCCGGTAGCCGGGCTCTCCGCCGGGGGAGTCGACGACGCCGTCGAGCGAGATGAAGGCGGTGCTGATCAGGGTGCGCATCGGTGGTTCCTCTGTTCCTCGTTCTCGGAGGTTTCCGGTCATCGGGTGAGCGATCGGGCGGGCGATCGGGCCTACGCCGGGCGGGTGCGCAGGCGGGCAGCCTGTGGGCGGTCAGACGAGGAGGCCGGTCAGCCACCGCTGCCAGGCGGCTTCGGCGCCGTCCGTCGCGGGGCCGAAGAGGTGGTGGAACATCAGCGCCAGCCCCTGGCCGTGGTGGAAGGTGTAGAGCCCGTCGGCGGTGCGGATCCCCAGGCGTTCGTCGTCGGCCCAGACCACCTCGCCGTCCAGCGGCGGCAGGCCGGCCGGTTCGGCGTGGGCCCGTGCGCCCACGGTGACCGGGAGGGACAGCGACAGGGCGTCGGCGAGGGCCGTGCGGAGCTCGGGGTCCGGCCGCCCGGCGGACGGTGCCGCGGCGAAGACGGGGACGGCGGTGCGCCCGGTGAAGTGGGTGAGGTACTCGCGGAGCGTGTGGAGGTGGAAGGGCCAGCCGCGGCGCAGCGCGTCGTACTCGTCCTGCCAGTCGTCGCCGAGCAGGCCGCTGTGGACGACGCGGAGCACGGTGGCGCCGCCGTCCCGCCCCTCGATCAGGTACTCGAAGGCCATGAAGCGGCCGTCCTCGGCGGTGGCCGTGCGGGTGGCCAGGCGCTTGCCGGGCTCGTAGGCGGTGATCACCGCTTCCGCGCGGTGGCCTCCGGTCTCCATGACGGCGGTGCCGCCCTCGCGCGGGTCCAGTTCGTTGCGGCCCATGAACCAGGAGTCGATCCCCGGTCCGGTGGCGATCGCCTCCCAGACCTGTTCGGGGCTCGCCGGCAGGGAGGTCGTCAGCTCGATCTCGAACGGGTGGGTCATCGCGGGTTCTCCTGGTTCGGTTCGGCTCCGGCCTGCGGTGCTTCGGCCGCGGCCCCGGCTCCGCTTCCGGGTTCGGCCTGAGGTGTCCCGGCCTGCGGTGCTTCGGCTCCGGGCCGGGCCGTCGCGGGGATCTGGTGGAGTCCGACGACCACCCGGTGGCTGCGGCCCCCGGGGGCGGACTCGTCGTGGTAGCGGCTGACGAGGGTCGCCACGGCCTGGGCGAGTTCCTCGGCGAACGCCGTCCGGTCGGCGGCGGAGGCGAACCGCACCTGGGCGTCGATGCCGAAGGTGGCGACCCGCCGCCGGGCCCGGGCGGCGCCGGTCAGCAGGGTCCCGACCTCCTGCACCAGTCGGGAGCCCAGGGCCAGCAGCCAGTTGGCGGAGAGCTGGTCGGGGGAGCGGTCGGGGTCCGGGCTGACGGCGGCCAGGACGCTGGGGGAGATCACGTAGGAGGCCGCGGTGGCGCGGTACACCCGTTCGGTGACGTTGCCCTTGCGTCGTTCCTCGGCGAGTTCGACGAGTCGGTGCCGCTCCAGTTCCTTCAGGTGGTAGTTGACCTTCTGCCGGGGCAGGCCCAGGCGGGCGGCCAGCATGGCGGCCGAACCGGGTTCGGCCAGGGCGGCGAGGATCCGGGCCCGGATCGGGTCCAGGGACGCCTCGGCCGCGGCGGGTTCTTCGATCACAGCGACGTCCAGCACTCCTCCAGCTTCCAGCCGACAAAAAAATTTGTCAAGGAAAAAAGGTTTGTCGGTAGCCCGGTCGGCCGAGCGCTTTCGCCCGTCCGGCGGCGGCACCCGCCCCGACCTGCACGGAGAGTGACGGGTGGGGCTGCCGAGTCGGACTTGAATCTTTGCGAACAGATGTTCGATCCTGGAGCTGTGCCCGTTTTCGAATCTGTTTTCGAATCCACCGTCGAGCAGCCCGCACGCCCCGCGCTCCGACCGGTGGCGCTCCCGGCTGCCCTGCCGGGGGAGCCGGGCGAAGGACGGGCGGAGGCCCGGGGCCTGCTGCCGGTGCCGTCCGCGCTGCGGGAGGTGCTGCCGGACGGCGGACTGCGCCGCGGGACGGCGGTGTCCGTGGCGGGCGGGGACACCGGACTGCTGCTGGCGCTCGCCGCCGGGGTGCGGGAGACCGAGGGCGGCTGGGCCGCGGCGGTCGGGCTGCCGGACCTCGGGCTGGCCGCCGCCGAGGGGTACGGGCTGGACCTGCGCCGACTGCTGGTCGCGGACGACCCGGGGCCGCACTGGGCCGAGGTGGTGTCCGTGCTGGCCGGCGCGGTCGAACTGGTCATGCTGCGCCCGGACGGCCCGGTGCCGCCGAAGCTGGCCGCCCGGCTGGCGGCGGTGCTGCGGCGCAGCGGCTGCGTTCTCCTGGTGGCCGGTCCGTGGCCGGGCGCGGCGCTGCGGCTGGGGGTGCGGTCCGGACGCTGGTTCGGGCTGGGCGACGGCCACGGGCAGCTCACCGGCCGGCAGGTCGAGGTGGTGGCCGAGGGCCGCGGCTCGGCGGTGCGCGGCCTGACTGCCCGGCTCTGGCTGCCCGACGAGCACGGCGCGGTGCGCCCGCTGCCGGAACGCCCGTTCCAGGAACGTCCGTTCCCGGAACGCGAGCGCCCGGAACATGCGCTCCCGGAACACGTGCTCCGGCCGCGCCCGGACCAGCTGCATCCGATCAAGGTCGGTCCGATCCAGGCGGGCCCGCCCGAGGAGCAGTCACAGCCCGTGACGGAACCGGTCGCAGCCCGTGTCGCGGCGGTGGTCTGAGATGCCCGGGAGCGAGGTGCCCGGGGGCGGGACGCCGACAACCGGGACGCCGACAAGCGGGACGCCCGCGAATGGAGTACCCGCGACCGGGACGCCGGCGAGTGGAGTACCCGCGAGTGGAGTACCCGCGACCGGGACGCCCGCGACCGCCGGGGACCGGACCCCCCGGGTGCTGGTCGTCTGGTGCCCGGACTGGCCGGTGGTCGCCGTCACCGGCGACGACCCGGTGGCGGTGACCGAGGGCGGGCGGATCCTCGCCTGTTCGGCGGGTGCTCGGGCGGCCGGGGTGCGGCAGGGGCAGCGGCTCAAGCTGGCCCAGCGGCTCTGCCCGGAGCTGGAGCTGCGCGACCGCGACCCGGAGGCGGAGACCCGCCGCTTCGAGCCGGTGGTCGCGGCGGTGGAGGCGTTCACGCCCCGGGTGGAGGTGATCCGCCCCGGCCTGTGCGCGATCCCGGTGAAGGGCCCGGGCCGCTACTTCGGCGGCGAGGAGGCGCTGGCGGCCAAGGTCCGTACGGCGGTGGCGGACGCCCTCGGCCGGCCGCCCGTCCCGGACGCCGTCCCGGGCGCGGTGGCGGTCGAACCCTCCGGAACGCGAACGCCCGAGCCCTCCGGAACACCCGAGCCCTCCGGAACACCCGAGCCCTCCGATTCCCCAGGAACTCCCCAGACCCCAGGAATCCCAAGAACCCCAGGAGCCCCCGAGACCCCCGACCCCCTCGGCGCGGCCCCGCCGGCCACCCCCCACGCCCAGGTCGGCGTCGCGGACGGCCTGTTCGCCGCGGTGCTCGCCGCCCGCGCCGGGGTGCTGGTACCGGCCGGCCGGACCGCGGAGTTCCTCGCCCCGTACCCGGTGAGCGCGCTGGGCGACGAGGCCCCGGCCGAGTTGCTCGGGCGGCTCGGCCTGCCCACCGTCGGGGCGTTCGCCGCGCTGCCGTCCGAGGCGGTCGCGGACCGCTTTGGCCCGTCCGGGACGGTCGCGCACCGGCTGGCCCGCGGGCTGCAGCCGCGTCCACTGGTGCCGCGCGACGAGGAGCCGGACCTCGCCGTCGAGCAGCGCTTCGACCCGCCGGAGCCGCTGGCCGAGCCGTTGGTGTTCGTCGGCCGCACGCTGGCCGAGGCGCTGCACCAGCGGTTGGCCGGGGCCGGGCTGACCTGCCGCCGGGTGGCGGTCGAGGTGGCCTGCGCGGACGGCCGGACGGTCTCCCGGCTGTGGCGGCACGAGGGCCGGCTGTCGGCGACGGCGCTGGCCGAGCGGGTCCGCTGGCAGCTCCAGGCGTGGCAGGGCGCCGGCACCTTCGCGGCTGCCGGGGAGGGCCCCGACACCGGTTTCACCCTGCTCCGCCTGGCCCCCGACGGTCTCTCCCCGGACCAGGGCCGCCAGTTGGCGCTGTGGGGCCAGGCCGTCGCCGACGACCGGGTGGAGCGCGCGGTCGCCCGGGTGCAGGCGGTGCTCGGGCATGCCGGGCTGCGCCGGATCGAGCCGGCCGGGGGGCGCGGCCCGGGGGAGCAGGCGGTCAGGGTGCCGTGGGGCGAGCCGTACGAGGCGGCGGTTCCGGTCGACGCGCCGTGGCCGGGGCGGCTGCCGGAGGTGTGGCCGGCCGTGGTGCTGCGGGATCCGGCTCCGGTGCGGGTGCTGGACGCGGCCGGGCAGCCGGTCACGGTGGACGGGCGGGCGGGGGTGTCGGCTCGTCCGGCCCTGGTCGTGGTCCGGGGCCGGGAGGAGCGGGTGGACGGCTGGACCGGGCCGTGGCCGGCGGTCGAGTACTGGTGGGACCAGTCGCTCGCCCGCCGCCGGGCGCGGTTCCAGGTGGTGGTGGGTGGCGGCCGGGCGCTGCTGCTCACCGTGGAGGGGGGTGCGTGGTACGTGGAGGCCGGCTACGACTAGGCCCGGACAGGGGCCTGGGCCCGGACAAGGGCTTGGCGGCCCCGGACCCGGACGAGGGGGGAGGACGAGCACGAGAACGACGAAGGCGACCCCCGATGGGCTTCACCAGCCACCCCACCGTCCCCTGGAGCGAGCTGCACCGCCGGCTGACCGGCGCGGCGCCGGACCGCACGGTCGTCCCGCTGCGCCGTCCCGTTCCGGAGGAACCCCCGGCCGCCCCGAAGGGCTCCGCCGAGCCCTGGGCCGAGCTGCACGTCCACTCCGCCTTCAGCTTCCTGGACGGCGCCAGCGACCCGGAGGCCCTGGTCGCCGAGGCGGCCCGGCTGGGTGTGGAGACCCTCGCGGTCACCGACCACGACGGCCTGTACGGCGCCGTCCGGCTCGCGGAGGCGGCCCGGGGCACCGGCGTGGCCACCGTGTTCGGGGCCGAGCTGACCCTCCGCCACTCCCCGGAGGAGACCGAGCACCTGCTGGTCCTCGCCCGTGACCCGGTCGGCTACCGCCGTCTCTCCGCCGCGATCGCCGCCGCCCAGCTGGCCGGCGGCGCGAAGGGCCGCCCGGTGTACGACCTCGCGGCGCTGGCCGCCGCGCACGGCGGCCACTGGGCGGTGCTCACCGGCTGCCGCCTCGGCCGCGTCCCGGCGGGCCTCGCGGACGGTACGGCCGGGCAGCGGCTGCACACCCTCACCGAGGCGTTCGGCCGCGAGAACGTGCACGTCGAGCTGATCGACCAGTGGCTGCCCGGCGACGACCGGCGCAACGACGCCCTGGCCGCGCTCGCCGCCGGACACGGACTGGCCACCGTCGCCTCCACCAACGCCCACCACGCCGGCCCCGCCCAGGGCCGCCTCGCGCAGAGCCTCGCCGCGCTGCACGAGCGCCGCACCCTGCAGGACGCGGTCGGCCGGACCCTGGCGGCCGGCACCGCGCACCTGCGCTCGGGCCGCGAGATGGCCGGCCGGCTGGCCCGCTTCCCGGGCGTGCAGCGGGCCACCGTCGAACTCGGCCGGGCCTGCGCCTTCGACTTCGCCACACTGGACCCGGAGCTGCCGGGCTTCCCCGTCCCCGAGGGCGAGACCGAGATCAGCCACCTGCGTGCCCTGGTCGCGGCCGGCGGACCGGCCCGCTTCGGCCCCGGCAACGCCGCCGCCCGCCGCCAGCTCGCCAAGGAGCTGGACGTGATCGAGGACCTCGACCTGGCCGGCTACTTCCTGATCGTGCACGACATCGTGGACTTCTGCCGGGACCGGGACATCTGGTGCCAGGGCCGCGGCTCGGCCGCCAACTCCGCGGTCTGCTACGCCCTGGGGATCACCGCCGTCGACCCGATCCACTACCGGCTGCTGTTCGAACGCTTTCTGTCCACCGCCCGGGACGGGCCGCCCGACATCGATCTGGACATCGAGAACCGCCGCCGCGAGGAGGTCATCCAGTACGTCTACGGCCGTTACGGGCGCGAGCACGCCGCCCAGGTCGCCAACGTGATCACCTACCGGCCCCGGCTGGCGATCCGCGACGCCGCCCGGGTGCTCGGCTACCCGCAGGGGCAGGTGGACGCGTTCAGCCGGCAGACCGACTTCCGCTCCGCCCCCGGCGCGGACGCCGTCATCCCCGCCGACGTGCTCTCGCTCGCCGCCCAACTCCACGGCCTGCCGCGCCACCTGGGCATCCACTCGGGCGGCATGGTGCTCACCAAGGAGCCGATCGGGGAGATCTGCCCGACCGAGTGGGCCCGGATGCCCGGGCGTTCCGTCCTGCAGTGGGACAAGGAGTCCACCGCCGGCGCCGGGCTGGTGAAGATCGACCTGCTCGGCCTCGGCATGCTCGCCGCGCTGCACGACGCCTGCGCGCTGGTCGCGGAGCACCACGGCCTGCGCTACGACCTGGCCACCATCCCGGACGACGACAAGGGCGTGTACGCGATGCTGCGCCGGGCCGACACCGTCGGCGTGTTCCAGGTCGAGTCCCGGGCGCAGATGGCGACCCTGCCCCGGCTCAAGCCGGACCACTTCTACGACCTGGTGGTCGAGGTCGCGCTGATCCGACCCGGCCCGATCCAGGGCGGCTCCGTCCACCCGTACCTGCGCCGCCGCGCCGGGGTGGAGCCGCCGGGCTGCCCGCACCCGCTGATGGAGAACGCGCTCGGCAAGACCCTCGGGGTGCCGCTGTTCCAGGAGCAGATGATGCAACTCGCCATCGACTGCGCCGGGTTCACCCCCGCCGAGGCCGACCGGCTGCGGCAGGCGATGGGGGCCAAGCGTTCGCACGAGCGGGTCGCCCGGCTGCGCGAGCGGCTGCTGGGCGGGATGGCCGAGCGCGGCATCCCGCCGGAGGTCGCCGAGGACGTCTACGGCAAGATCGAGGCCTTCTCCAGCTACGGCTTCCCGGAGAGCCACGCGATCAGCTTCGCCTACCTGGTGTACGCCAGCGCCTGGCTCAAGCACCACTTCCCGGCGGCCTTCACCTGCGCCCTGCTGGCCAACCAGCCGATGGGCTTCTACTCGCCGCTCAGCCTGGTCGCGGACGTCCGGCGGCACGGCGTGCGGGTGCGCGGGGTGGACGTCAACGCCAGCGGGGCGCGGCCCACCCTGGAGCCGTACCGGGGGCCGACCCCGAAGCCGCCGCTGACCGCGGGACGCCCGCAGCCGGCCATCCGGCTCGGCCTGGAGACCGTCCGCGGCATCGGCACCCCGCAGGCCGAGGCGATCGCGGCCGGGCAGCCGTACACCGACCTGGAGGACTTCGCCCGCCGCACCGGCCTGCCCGCGCCCGCCCTGGAGGCGCTGGCGACCGCGGGCGCCTTCGACTGCTTCGGCCTGACGCGACGTCAGGCACTGTGGGCGGCCGGGGCGTTCGCCGGGATTTCGGCGGAGCTGCTCCCCGGCACCACACCCGGTACCGAGGCTCCGGACCTGCCCGGCATGAGCCCGGTCGAGGAGACCATCGCCGACCTGTGGGCCACCGGCACCTCCGCCGTCGGCCACCCGCTCCAGCACCTGCGCGACCGGCTGGAGCGCGGCGGCGCCCTGTCGGCCGCCCAACTCCCGGACGTACCACCGGGAACGGCGGTGGTGGTCGGCGGCCTGGTCACCCACCGGCAGCGGCCGCCGACGGCCGGCGGGGTGCTCTTCCTCAGCCTGGAGGACGAGACCGGCCTGATCAACGTGATCTGCAACCGCCCGGTCTGGGAGTCCCAGCGCCGCACCGCCCTGGACCGGGCCGGGCTGCTGGTGCACGGCCGCATCGAGCGCGACCGGGGCGCCACCAACCTGATCGCCACCCGGCTCACCCCGCTCAGGATCGGCCTCTGAGGGCGTTCCGATCCCCCGGGCCCGATGCCCGGGCTCGATGCCCGGGCTCGATGCCCCGGTGCGGGATCCCCGGTAGCGGAATCCTCGGTGCGGCCCTCGGCGGGGAACCCCTCAGTGCGGGTACCCGATCTCCGCGAGGTCCCCCGCGAGCTCCGCCAGGTCGGTGTCCGGGTTGAGTGCCGCCACCACGGCCGGGGTGAGCGGCCGCAGCGCCAGGACGTGCTCGATCGCGGCCAGGGACGGCGCTTGCTCCGGCTCGAAGTACTCCTCGGCCCAGTCCCGGTAGGCCTCGGCCGAGACGTCCAGCAGCAGTGCGAACGGGCCCGCCGCGCCCCCGTCGACGGCGTCGCCCTGCCAGGCCGCGTCCCCGGGCGCCCGCCAGAAGAAGGCGGTGGCGACCGGCTCCGCCTCGTCCCCGGCGCCCAACTGCTCGACGCAGCCGCGGAACTCCTCGGGGACGGCGGCGAGCGGCTTCAGGGTGGTGGACACCTCGTGGTCGAAGCTCCGCCCGTAGACGCCGACGGGGGAGAACAGCACGAACCAGTCGTTGCCCTGGCCGTCGCGCATCGAGCCGAGGGCCTCGTCCTCGGACCAGCGGGAGTCGTAGGAGTAGTACCGGCCGCCCCAGTCGTCCGGGCTGAGGACCGCGTCGAGCACGGCCAGCGCGCGGCAGCGGTCGCGCAGCTCGGGGACGGTGGGCAGGCGGCCGATCAGGTCGTTCATGTCCGCCATTGAACCCCAGGGGTCCGACAGGCACCCCGGACTCCCCGCACCCCGGTCCCCTCTCGGGCGCGGACTCCCTAGGCCCCGGGCTGCCGCCCCTTGCCCGGGGCGCCGGCGAAGGCCTGGGCGATCGGGAGCCAGGCGGTGGCGACCGGGCCGGTGGCGGTGAGGTCGAGGTCGTCCCGGTGGCGGCGCTGGGTCACCAGGAGACAGAAGTCCAGGGCCGGGCCCGTCACCACGTCCTGTGCGCCGGCCGGGCCGAAGACCCACGTCCCGCCGTCGGGGGCGGTCAGTTCGAGCCGGACCGGGTGCTCCGGCGCGGGCAGGCCGTGCGCGCCGAAGGCGAAGCCCAGGGTGCGCAGCCCCAGGTGGGCGATGTGCCGCAGCCGGGCGGTGGGCTCACGGGTGACGCCGAGCGAGTCCGCGACGTCCTGGCCGTGCGCCCAGGTCTCCATCAGCCGGGCGGTGGCCATCGAGGCGGGCTTCATCGGCGGGCCGAACCAGGGCAGCCGCACGTCGGAGGGGGCGGCGGCCAGTGCGGCCAGCACGTCCTCCCGTCCGGCCCGCCAGCGGGAGAGCAGCGCGGCGGGCTCGGCGGCCGCGCCTTCCCGGGCACCCTCCTCGACCGGGTCGGCGCCGGCCTCCAGCAGTGCGCCGACGCGGTCGCGGAGTGCCGCGCCGAAGCCTTCCGCGTCGCGCGCGGCCAGCGCCGTCCAGTCGTCGGTCCAGGCGAGGTGGGCGATCTGGTGCGCGACGGTCCAGCCTTCGGCGGGCGTCGACCGGCTCCAGCCTTCCGCCGGCAGACCGGTCACCAGTCCGTCCAGGACGGCGCTCTCGGCCCGCAGGTCCTCCAGGAGCCCGCCCAGGACGTCCGCCGGGGTCGGGGTCGGGGTCTTCGGGTCGGTCATCGGCTTCCCTCCGGTCACGGCGGCCGCTACCCGCCGGTAGCCTCGGCCGCACCTTACGCCCGTGCCGTCACGGGCGCGCGCCACTCCACGAAAGACGCACGTCAGGACTCTCGCCACCGGTCCCGGCGCGTGTGAGAATCGCGCGATGAAAAGCGCGGACACCCCCCGAACTGCGCGACCCCACGGCCGATCCGCCCGCCCGGACGGCGATGCCACCCGCCCGGACGGCGATGCCACCCGCCCCGACGGCGATGCCACCCGCCCCGACGCCGTCGCCGCACGTCCCGGCCGGTCCGCACGCCCCGACGGCGGCGCCGCAGGACCGGGCGAGGCCGAAGTCGCCGCGCGGGCCGCCGCGCTGGTGCGGGACGCCGTGCTCGGCGACCTCGCCCGCCGGGTGGTGGCGGAGTGCGGGGTGGACGTCGGGCTGGTCGGGCTGCCGGAGTCGCTGCCCGGGCGCGGGAAGGGCGGCGAGGGCATGGTGCTGCGCCACTGGGCGGGCACCCGGGCCGATCTGCTGCACAACGTGGCCGTCCCGGCCGGCCTCGGCCTCGGTGGCCGTGCGCTCGCCGAGCGCGCGCCGACCTGGGTGCCCGACTACCGGGCGGCGACGACCATTTCGCACCACTACGACGCGGCCGTGGCCGCCGACGACCTGTACGCGATGCTCACCGTCCCGCTGATGGACGGCGCCACCGTGCACGGCGTGGTCTACGCCTCGGTGCGCGCCGTCGTGCCGTTCGGGGACGTCCGGATATCCGCGGTCGGCGCGCTGGCGGGGGCCGCCGCCCGGGCGCTCGCCGGGGCGGCCGAGTGGAGCCGCGAGAAGCCCCGGCCGGCCGCCCCCGCACGGCCGTTGACCCCGCGCGAGCACGAGGTGCTGCGCTGGGCGGCGACCGGCCGGACCAACCCGGAGATCGCCGCCCGACTGGGCCTGACCTGCAACACCGTGACCGGCTACCTCAAGTCCGCGATGCACAAGCTCGGCGTCCGCAACCGGACCGAACTCGCCCTCGCGGCGAGGGAGTCGGGCCTGGTCAGTTGACCTGCCGCTGCCGTCCGGTCCAGTACGGCTCGCGCAGCCGGAACTTCTGCAGCTTCCCGGTGGCGGTGCGCGGCAGCGCGTCCCGGAACTCCACCGAGGTGGGCGACTTGTAGCCGGCCAGCCGCTGCTTGCAGTGCGCGATCAACTCGGCCTCGGTGACCGGATCGTGGCCCTCCCGGAGGACCACCAGCGCCTTCACCGTCTCGCCCCACTTCTCGTGCGGCACCCCGATCACGGCCGCCTCGGCGACCGCCGGGTGGCCGTACAGGCAGTCCTCCACCTCGATCGAGGAGACGTTCTCCCCGCCGCTGATGATGACGTCCTTCTTCCGGTCCGAGATGCTCAGTTGGCCGTCCACGACGGTGCCGCCGTCGCCGGTGTGGAACCACTCGTCCCGCAGCGCCTCGGCGGTCGCCTCCGGCTGCTGCCAGTAGCCGTCCAGCACGGTGTTGGAGCGCACCAGCACCTCGCCGGAGGCGTCCACCCGCACCCGGGTGCCGAGTGCGGGCGCGCCGGCCTGCACCAGCTTCTCGGCGCGCTCGGCGGCCGGCAGGGCGTCCCACTCGGCCCGCGAGCGGTTGACCGTGACGATCGGCGCGGTCTCGGTCAGGCCGTAGAGCTGCATGAACTCCCAGCCCAGCTGCTCCTCGACCTGCTGCACCACCGAGGTCGGCGGCGGGGCGCCGGCCACGATCATCCGCACCCGGTCCCGGCCGGGCACCGGGCCGTCCCAGTCGGCGGCCGCGTCCAGCACCATCTGCACCACGGCGGGAGCGCCGGACAGGAAGGTCACCCCGTGCTGCTCGACCCGGCGCAGGATCTCCGCGCCGTCCACCTTGCGCAGCACGACGTGCTTGGCGCCGAGCCCGGTGAGGGAGAACGGCAGGCCCCAGCCGTTGGCGTGGAACATCGGCAGGGTGTGCAGGTAGACGTCCCGGTCGTTCGCGCCGTAGTGCAGGCCCATCAGCGTCGCGTTGAGCCAGACGTTGCGGTGGGTGAGCTGGACGCCCTTGGGGCGGGCGGTGGTTCCGCTGGTGTAGTTGATGGTGGCGGTGTCGTTCTCGGAGAACGCGTACGGCCGGGGGGAGTGGTCGTGGTCGTACAGCAGGGCGTCACTGTCGGCGCCGAGCACGAACGTGTGCTTGGCCGGCACCCCGTGGAGCGCGTCGGCGACTTCGGGGTCGACGAGCAGGACGGAGGCGCCGCTCTGCTCGACGATGTACGACACCTCCTCGGCCTTCAGCCGGAAGTTCACCGGCACCAGCACCCGGCCGTGGCCGCTCACCCCGAAGAAGGAGGTGAGCAGCCGCGCCGAGTTGTGCGAGACGATCGCGACCCGTTCGCCGGGCCCGACGCCGAGCCGGTCCAGCCCGGCCGCCTGGGCCCGGGCGAGTTCGGCGACCCGGCGGTAGCTCAGCTCGCCCCAGGATTCGGCCGGCTGCGCCGGCTCGTCGACGATGCCGACCCGGTCGCCGTAGACCAGCTCGGCCCGGTCGAGGAAGTCCATCACGGAGAGTGGAATCTGCATGGGCCCACTGTCCTCTCCCACCCGCCCCCTGCACACCCCCGATCGGGGGTGTCACGCGCGTGTCGCCCCCTCGGCCGCGGCGAGGGCGGCCGCCAGCCGGTCCCGCGCCTCGGTCTGGGCGGCGATCCGGCGCTCCAGCACCCCCAGCCGGGCCCGGGCGACCGCGAGCACCCGTTCCGACGGCGGGCCGGCGAGCACGTCCCCGTCCAGGCAGTCCAGCAGCGGGCCGAGGTCGTCCAGGGTGAGCCCGGCGCCGACCAGCGCGCGGATGTTGCGCACCCGGACGACCGCCGACTCCCGGTAGTCGCGGTAGCCGTTCGGCTCGCGCCCGGAGTCGATCAGCCCGGCCTGCTCGTAGTGCCGCAGCGCCCGGACGGTCGCGCCCGTCGCCCGCGCCAGCTCGCCGATCCGCACCCGTTCGGCCCCCTCCGCCTCGTCCGCGGGTCAGCCCACCAGCGCGCCCCCGTCGACGGACAACACTACGCCGGTCACGAACGAGGCCTGCGGCGCGGCGAGTTGCACGATCGCCCAGGCGACCTCCGCCGGGTGGCCGATCCGGCCCAGCGGGGTGTGCGCGATCTGCCAGGCCCGCAGCGCCGCCAGCTGTTCGGGGCTGCGCCCGGCGTGCTCGCCGATGGGCGTCCCGATCGCGCCCGGTGCCACCGCCACCACCCGGATCCCGCGCGGCGCCAGCTCCACCGCCCAGCTGCGGGTCACCGTCTCCAGCGCGGCCTTGCCCGCCGCGTACACCGAGCCGGACGGCCAGCCGCGCTGTCCGACGGCGGTGCTGACGTTGACGATCACGCCCCGGCTGTCCGCCAGCGCCGGCAGGGCGGCCTGGCCCAGCAGGACCGGGGCCAGCAGGTTGGTGGCCAGCAGGGCGTCGATGCCCTCCCGGGTGTACGCGCCGAGCTTCCCGCCGCCGGTGACACCCGCGTTGTTGACCAGCACGTCCAGCCGTCCGAACCGCTCCAGCGCCGCCCCGACGATCGCCTCCGGCGCGTCCGGCCCGGTCACGTCCGCGGCCAGCGGTTCGATCGAGGCCGGGTGCGCGGCGGCCGTCTCCGCCAGCGGCCCCGGCCGCCGCCCGACCGCCAGCACCCGTGCGCCCCCGGCGGCGAAGGCCCGCGCCGTCTCCCGCCCGATGCCCGTCCCGGCTCCGGTGACGACCACGACCCGGTCCTGCGGGACGCTCCCGGCGCTCCCGCGGGAGTCACCCCCGCGGGCGTCGTCCACGGGTCCGTCGTCCACGGGTCCGACGTCCGCGCAGGTGCCGTACCTGCGGGCGTCGTTCCTTCGGGTGTCGTTCAGCGGGAACTCGTTCATGGACGCCACCTTCCGACCCTGCCGCAGGCGTCAGGGTCAAGCGGGATCCCGCAACCGGCGGGCGGACGTCCGGGGCCGGCGGCCGGACCGGGGGGACAGGAGCGCCGCCGTCCGCTTGCTGTGCCCGGCGCGAACAGCGGGCCCGCGACCCCGGCGGGCGAGCCGTCCGCCTGCTAGGAAGGTCACGACGCACGGTCACGCACCCACGGGGAGAACATCCATGAGCGACCAACGGCCCACGAGCCTGTACGACGCCGTCGGCGGCCTCGACGCGCTGCGCCGCCTCAGCCACACCTTCTACCGGGGCGTCCTCGCCGACCCGCTGCTCGCGCCGGTCTTCGCCGACTTCACCCCCACCCACATCGAGCACGTCGCGGTCTGGCTGGCGGAGGTCTTCGGCGGCCCGACCTCCTTCACCGACGAACTCGGCGGCCACCAGGCCCTGTTGCGCGCCCACCTGGGACTGAGGATCACCGAGGAGCAGCGGCTGCGCTGGATGGAGCTGATGGCCGAGGCCGTCCGCGCGGAGCTGCCGGCGGACGAACTGCTGCGCGCCCGGGTGCTGGAGTACTTCGACTGGGGCACGAAGATCGCCGAGGACGTCTCCGCCTCCCCGGCCGGCACCGACCTCGGCGAGCCCGGCCCGACCCCGCGCTGGAACTGGGAGGGGCAGGCGAAGTGACCGCAGCCGCAAACCCGGTGGCCGAGGGCCTGGTGCTGCGCCCCTTCGAGGACGCCGACGCGCCGGCCCTGGTCGAGGCCTACCGGGACGAGACCCTGCGCCGCTTCACCCGCACCCCGGTGGACGACGAGGAGCAGGCCGCGCACTGGCTCGGGCAGCAGCGCGAGGGCCGGGCGGCCGGCACCCGGTACTCCTTCGCGGTGCTGGACGCCGACGGGCTGGTCGGCAACGTCGTGCTCAAGCGCGGCACCCCGGGCGGGGAGAGCGCGGAGGTGGGGTACTGGACGGCCGGTCCGGCCCGCGGCCGGGGCGTCGCCCCGCGCGCGGTGGAGGCGCTCACCGCCTGGGCCTTCGCCGTCTTCGCCGAGGACGGCCTGCGCCGGATCGACCTGCTGCACGAGGGCGACAACCACGCCTCCTGCCGGGTCGCGGAGAAGAGCGGCTACGCCTTCGCGGAGATCCTCCCGGCGTTCCCGCCGTATCCGCTGGACGGCCACCGGCACTCCCGGAAAAGGCTGGACGGATCCGAACGGGGCGGTTCAGAGTAGGCCCATGGCTTCTCTGGTACGACATGTGACGATCGATTGCGCCGACCCGTTCGCCCTGGCGACGTTCTGGGCCGGGGCGCTGGAGGGCACCCTGGGCGAGGACGACAATCCGGGCGACGAGGAGGCCCTGGTGGAGTCCGCCGGCGCCGCGCTGTTGTTCATCCGGGTGCCCGAGGGCAAGCCGGCGAAGAACCGGGTCCACCTGGACCTGCAGCCGCAGGACCGCAGCCGGGACGAGGAGGCGGAGCGCCTGGTCGCCCTGGGCGCCACCGTGCTGGCCGACCGGCGCCGGCCGGACGGCACGGGCTGGATCACCCTGGCCGATCCGGAGGGCAACGAGTTCTGCGTCGAGCGCAGCAAGGCCGAGCGCGCCACGACCGGGCACGCCTGACCGGACATGCCTGATCGGGCACGCCTGACCGGGCACGCCTGATCGGG
>NZ_JBHWCL010000072.1:0-45331 GCF_042735125.1 Kitasatospora sp. NPDC059599
GGCCAGGCCCGCCCCGAGCGCGAGGCCGAGCATGCGGCGCCGCCCGACGCCGGGGTCCTGGTCGCGGTCGGACGGCTGGGCTTCCATGGGGCGGCTCCCGGGCGGCGGTTGCGGTGGGGGTGTGGGTACGGTCACCAGCATTTCGCGCCGGTGGGGCGGTGCGCCATCACCCGCAACGGTGAATCGTGGGCGAGCGGCCCGGTGGCGGTGGGGAGTTCGCCGGTAAATGGTTTGACGGTCGTTCGGGCGGGGCCAACGATGGGCTCGAACGTTCGGTCGGCCGGTCGGAGGAACTCGTGAGCAGCGCCGTCAAGTTGATCCGTAGCACGCGGCTGACGCCCGCCGTCGACTATGCCTACGGCGCGGTGGTCGACGCCCCGGCGCGCTCGCTGTGGCTGGCCGGGGCCTGCCCGCTCGACGAGGAGGGTCGGACGGTCGCCGTCGGCGACTACGAGGGGCAGGCCCACCAGGTGATGCGCAATCTGGTGACGGCGCTGGAGGACGCGGGTGCCGGTCTCACCGACGTCGCCCGGACCACCGTGTACGTCGCCTCCGCCGACCAGGCGGACCTGGTGAAGGTGTGGAACGTGTACCGCGCGTACATGGGGGAGCACGACGCGCCCAGCACCCTGCTCGGTGTCTCGGTGCTGGGCTACGACGACCAGCTGGTCGAGGTGGAAGCGGTGGCCGTGCTGCCCTGACCGTCCGGGTTCCCGGATCAGCCCGCGGCGAGCAGGGCGTCCAGCTGCTGGTAGCCCTCGACCACGCCGTGCTCCATGCCGCTGGCCAGGATGGCGTCCCGGGCCTCCAGGCTGTCGACCACCGACAGCACGGTGACGCGGGTGCGGCCCTCTCCGGCGGGCTCGAAGGTCGCGGTGTCCAGCGAGACGCCGTCGGGCACGCCCTCGAACGTGAAGGTCTGGACGAGCCGGGTGGCCGGCCGGACCTCGTGGAAGGAGCCGTAGAAGGCCGCGATCTCCTGGCCCTCGCGATGCATCGAGTAGCGGTACCGCCCGCCCGTGCGCCCCTCCCAGGTGTCGATCTTCATGTCGAGGTCCTTCGGGCCGAGCCACTGGGCGACCAGCTCGGGCTCGATCCAGGCCCGGAACACCCGCTCCTGCGGGGCGTCGAACTCGCGGACGATCCGGATGGTGGGCAGCTTCGGGTCCGCCTCGATACGGGTCTCGGGGCCGGTGGTGGAGGTCATGACGGGACTCCTTCGCTCTGCTGGGGTGGGTCGGTGTCGTCGGTGTCGTCGGTGTGATCGGTGTGGTGGTCGTTCCGGGCGCCGTGGGTGGCGCCGCGGGTCGGGGTGTGCGAGGCGGCGTGGGCGGTGGTGTCGTCGGACATGCCCGCGAGGAGGGCGTCCAGGCGGCTGAACCGCTCCTCGGCCTGGCGCCGGTACCGCTCGATCCAGCTCGTCATCAAGTCGAACACCTGCGGCTCCAGGTGGCACGGTCGGCGCTGCCCGTCCCGGCTGCGGCTCACCAGCCCGGCCTCCTCCAGCACCTTCAGGTGTTTGGAGACGGCCTGCATGGACATTGCGTAGGACTCGGCCAACTCGCCGACGGTCGCGTCCCGGGTCGACAGTCGGGCCACGATGTCCCGCCGGGTCGGATCCGCCAGGGCGACGAACGCCCGGGAGAGCTGGTCGACAGCCACCACGTACCCCTGTTCATTCTCAACCGATTGGTTGAGGACAACGCTACGCCGCCCGGCCTTCGTATTCAACCGTTTGGTTGTGGATCCCCGGAGCGGTCGGCGGGGGAGGTGCCGGCCGGTCGGGGTCAGTGCCCCGCCACCAGTTCCCGGGTCAGCCGGACCAGGGCCGGGACCGCCGGGTGGGTCGGGGTGCCGCGGCGCCAGGCCAGGAGCAGGGGCACCGGTGGGGCGTCGGTCAGCGGGAGGTAGGCGATCATGGGGTGCCGGTGCAGGCGCGGCGTCGCCGAGGTCGAGATGCCCACCGCCCGGCCCACCGCGATGGCGGTCAGCCATTCGTCCGTGTTGGTGACCTCGATCGTCGTCCCGGGACGGGCGCAGGCGGGCCAGAGGTCCAGGGTGGTGGTGCCGGCCACCGTGTTCAGGGCGATCGGCCAGGCCGCGAGGTCCGCCAGCGTGAGGCTCGACCGGTCGGCCAGGTCGCTGTCCGCGGGCACGACCGCGACCCGCTCCTCCTCCAGCAGCAGCTGCGTGACCAGGTCGGAGTCCGTCACGTCGCCGCGCAGCAGCGCGACGTCGACCTTGCCCCGGGTGAGCCCCGCCGTTCGGTCGTCGATCCGGCGCAGCTCCAGCGGCACGTCCGGGTGCTCGTGGTCCCAGCGCCGCAGCAGGGGGACGGTGTGCTCCCCGAGCGCGGCCCAGGGGTGACCGAGGCGCAGTGGCAGGGCGGGCAGGGCGCGCGGGTCGAGCGCCGTGTCCACGGCGGCCAGCGCGGCGGCGGCCCGGTCGCGGAAGGTCCGGCCCGCTGCGGTGAGCTCCAGGTGGTGCGTGGAGCGGTCGACCAGGCGGACGCCGAGGTGGCTTTCGAGCTGGCGCAGCGTCCGGGACAGCGCGGGCTGGCCGATGTGCAGCCGGGCGGCGGCGCGGGTGATGGTTCCCTCCTCGGCGATGGCGAGGAAGGCCCGCAGGTGGCGCAGCTCGATGGTCATGCCTGGGAAGCATAATCGCTGCACGATCGGCATTTCACGCGAACCGGGCGGCTCCCTAGCGTGGGGACATGACGAACACGGGTTCACCGTCGGCGACCGCCACGGCCGTGCCCACCTCGACGGGCAGGGCGACCGCCACGGGCACGGCCACCAACACGGCAGCGGGTGCAGCGGGTGCGGCGGGCATGCCGGGCGGTACGCCGCTCCTCGGCCGCGTCCGCACGGCAATCGCGCCCGGCGGCGTCGGCAGCCTGGGCGGCGTCGGGATGGTGCTGGCCGGCACCCTCTCGGTGCAGTTCGGCTCCGCCGTCGCCGCCCTGCTGTTCCCGCGGGTCGGGGCGCTGGGGACGGTGATGCTGCGGGTGACGATCACGGCCGTCCTGCTGCTCGCCGTCTGCCGCCCCCGGCTGCGCGGGTACAGCCGTACGGACTGGGCCGTCGCCGGCGGCTTCGGACTCGCCCTCGGCGGCATGAACATCCTCTTCTACCAGGCGATCGACCGGATCCCGCTCGGCCCGGCGGTGACGCTGGAGGTGCTCGGCCCGCTGCTGCTGTCGGTCGTCACCGCACGGCGCGCGATAAGCCTGGTGTGGGCCGGCCTGGCGTTCACGGGGGTCTTCCTGCTCGGCCGCGACGGTTTCGGCCGGCTCGACCCGGCGGGCGCGGCCTTCGCGCTCGGTGCGGGTGCCATGCTCGCCGCGTACATCCTGCTCAACTCCCGGGCCGGGGCGCGCTTTCCGCGGCTCGACGGACTCGCGGTCGCGATGGCCGTGGCCGCACTGGTGAGCCTGCCCCTCGGCATCGGCTCGGCGGGCGGCGCGCTGCTGGATCCGGGGGTGCTGGGGCTCGGCCTCGCCGTGGCGCTGCTGTCCTCGGGGCTGCCCTACACGCTGGAACTGCTGGCGCTGCGCCGTCTGCCCGCCCCGACCTTCGCCGTCCTGACGAGCCTGGCCCCGGCGGTCGGGGCACTGGCCGGATTCCTGGTCCTGGGGCAGGCGCTGTCGGCGCCGCAGTGCCTGGCGATCCTCATCGTGGTGGGAGCCGGCGCCGGGGCGGTGTGGACCGGCGGAGCGGGGCGGCGATGACGGCGCCGCCCGCCCGGAGGCGCTGGTCAGCCGGTGTGGGAGCATGATCGAATGCCCGAGGAACCCGCCCCGCCGACCGCGCCGTCACCCACGTCGTCGTCCGCGTCGCCGCCCGCGTCGCCGCCCGCGTCGTCGGCTGATCCGCTGTCGGGCCTGTGGCCGCTCGCGCCGTCCGGCACGACCGACTGGCTGGCGGAGCTGTGCGGCGACGGCACGACCGGCTTCATGCCGCCCCTGATGCCCGACGCCGCCTGGGTGCTCAACGCCATGTACGAGCACGAGCACGGGCCGAGCGAACTCTCGTACGACGACCGGCACCACGCCAGGCTGGCGGACGGCACCGCGCAGCGCCGCGTGATCGCGGGCGTGGACCTCGACGCCGTCGGCGTCGTCACGGGCGGCGACCTGGGCCGGGCCGAGCACCCGGGCCCGGGCTGGCGCCGACTGCGCTGGGTGGAACTGGCCGCGCGGATCGGCGACCCGGTGGTGCCCGAGGGAATGCTCCCCTGCTACCGCTGCTTCCCGTCGGTGAAGAAGGACGGCAGCTGGCCGGTCGGCATCGTCCCGCCCACCGAAGGGAGCCTGGACCGGGAGACCTGGAACCGCCTGGTCGCCGTCCTCACCGAGCACAGCCCGGCCGGCCCGGACACCCCCTGCCTCGCCTACTACAACCCGCTGATGACCGGGGACTACGACTTCGACAACCTCCACGTGCGCGCGGGCCGCCTCGGGGACGCCGAACTCCTCTACGACACCGACGACGCCGACTTCAGCCCGTCCAACTTCTGGGCCGCCGACCACTCCTGGCTGCTCTGCACCGACTACGACCTCTGGGCCACCAAGGTCGCCGGACCCCCGGCCCTCATCGAGGCCCTGCTGACCGACCCGGAGATCGAGGCCCTGCGGCTGCCCTGGGCGGCCTGACGCCCGGCGGGTCCGAAATCCGCCCGGTTCCTGAACCCGCCCGGTTCCTGAACCCGATCGGGTCCGAAAGCCGCCCGGAACGGTGCGCCCCCGGGTGCTCCAGGGCCGGGCGGTGGTTCCGAATCCGTCCCCCGACGCCCTGAACCGGGACGGGGCCTGTCCGGTCGATCAGGTGACTCACTAGGCTCACCTTGTCCGGGAAGGCGGTGACCGAAGCAGTGATGACTCGTGAGTCGGCTGTTGCGATGGTGCAGAAGATCATGGACGGGGACTGCGTCGACGACGCCGAGGTCGACCGCGCGCTGGACGCGCTGGACAGGGGCCTCGGCTGTCCGAGTGGCCATGTCAGCGACTTGATCTACTGGCCCGACGGGCCGGAGCGGACAGCGGTCGAGGTGGTCGAACTGGCCCTGACTCACCGACCGTTCGGGCTGTGAGAGTGACAACCGCTCGGGCGTTCTTCAGCCAGGACCCGTCCGGTTGATCATGTGACTGTCGCCCGCCTGGTCGTTGGATCGGACCTGGGGCGGGGAGGTCTCACGGGTGCCGGGCGGGGCACGGCTGCGGCCGTTCCTGCCGGTCAGCGGCGGGCGTTGTGCCCGGTGGCGGGACCACCGGCAGGTGATCGACGGGATTCGGTACCGGCTGCGGGCCGGAGCGCACCGGTGTGACCTGCCCGAGCGGTTCGGTCCGTGGAAGGCGGTCTACGGACGCCATCGGCCGTGGTCGGCCGACGGGACCCGGGAGCGTCTGGTCCAGCGGGTCCGGGCGGAAGCGGCGCGGCCGGGGACATCGACGGGGGCATCCCCGTCGACTCCACCATCGTCCGGGCTCATCAGCGCACGGCCCGCGCTCGTACCGATCCGCCACCAGCCCGTGATTCGAAGGGGGCCGGGCCGGGAGGGCACCAGGCCCGCGCGGCGGCTTCACCACCAAGGTCCGTCTGATGAGTACGGACGGCCGCTGCCGCCGCTTTCCCCCGTCATCACGCGGGCGGTGCCGGCGAAGCTCCGTGTCCCGATCCCTGTTCCGATCCGTGGCGCGGAGGCGCGCCGTCGCGCGGCGTACCCACCGGCCGTCGCCGTGTGCGTCGGCCGGGCCGGTGGGCACTCAAAGAAACCAATCGTTCGGTTTTTCGGACGGCGCGACGTTTCCGACAGCTTCGCCGACGAAGGTCGGCAAGGCCCTCAAGGCCGTCGCGGGCTGCCGGGTTGGGTGGGGCGTGTGGTGACGGCCCGTCGGACGGGGCTCGTCGGGTTGTGGAGAAAGGGGAACGGTTGGGGGATTGACCGACATCGTCTTGTCGGTTGCGGGTGGGGCGTAGCTAAGATACGGGGTGTTTGGTTTTGTTTTCCGGGCTCTCAGGGCGGGGTGGTTGCGGTGGTACGGCAGGAGCGGGCGCTCCGGACGCGTCGGCTGATCCTGGAGGCGGCGGCGTCGGTCTTCGACGAGTTCGGGTACGAGGGCGCGACCATCGGCGAGGTGGTCTCCCGGGCCGGTGTGACGCGTGGTGCGGTGTATTTCCATTTCGCGTCGAAGCGGGATCTCGCGCAGGGTGTGGTCGAGGAGCAGTTCTCCCAGGACGGAGTTCCCGAACGGAGCTGCAAGCTGCAGGAGTTCGTGGACACCGGGATGGTGGTGGCGCACCTGATGCCGCGTGATCCGCTGCTGAGCGCGGGTGCTCGGCTGTCGCTCGGGCAGGACGTGTTCGACGACCTCGGTGGGGGTGCCATCCCCGGGTGGATCGGCCGGATGGAGACGATCCTGCTCGCGGCCGGCGAGCGCGGCGAGCTGCTGCCGCACGTCGTCCCGGCGGACACCGCGTGGCTGATCATCGCGGCGTGGACGGGTGTGCAGATCCAGTCCCAGAAGCTCTCCGGGCGCGCTGACCTGGAACTTCGGGTGTCCGCGCTGTTCCAGCACCTGATGCCGAGCATTGCCGTGCCGGGCGTCCTCGGTTCCCTGCGGCTGGGGCCGGACCGGGGTGCCCAGGTGGTTGCCGAGATCGCGGCGGCCCGTGCGGGGGAGGACGACGGGGAAGAGGATGAGGGCGACGGCGTGCCGGTCGAGGTGCGGGCGGGCGCCGGCACGGGCTGACGGGAACTCAACCGGCCTCCCCTCCGCGGGAGGTGGGGCGACGGCGGGCGCGCACGGGCGGCGACGGGACCACGGAGGTCCTGCGCCGCCTTCGGTTTGCCCTGCGATCGACACCGGGGGTAGTCGAGTGACTCCGCGCGGTGGTGGGATCGTTCGACCTCAGAAACAAACAGCACGTTCGGTTTTGTATTGACAAACCGCTCGTCCTGTTTTTCACTGGTGACAGTTGCCCCCAGGGGTGTCGACCCGGGTGCCGGCCGCGGCGCAAGAGCCTGCGGCGTTCCGTGTGATTGGGGTGGTCATCGTGGAAATTCGGGTGCTCGGGGCGTTGGACGTCCGGGTGTGCGGGGTGTCGGTGGTGCCGTCGGCACCGAAGCCGCGCCAGGTGCTGGGACTGCTGGCGCTCCGTGCGGACCAGGTCGTACCGGCGGGGGTGCTGGCCGACGAACTGTGGTCCGGCCGTCCCCCGCGCAGTGCGCGCACCACCGTGCAGACGTACGTCCTCCAGCTGCGCGACCTGATAGACCGGGCGCTCGCCCGGATCGGCGCGGAGGCCGGGGTGTCCTGCGCCAAGGACGTCCTGGTCACCTCGCCCGGCGGATACATGCTGAACAGCGGCGGCGGGCTGGCGGACGTCCGGGAGTTCGAGCGGCTGGCCGGCATGGGCTACCGGGCGATCGACGCCGACGACCATCCGCTGGCCGCCCGGATGCTCGGCGAGGCGCTCGCGCTGTGGCGCGGTCCGGCCTTCGCCGACGTGCCGGTCGGCGGCCAACTCGCCGTCGAGGCGCGGAGGCTGGAGGAGACCAGGCTCTGCGCGCTGGACCAGCGGATCGACGCCGACCTGCGCCTGGGCCGGCACCGCGTCCTGCTCGCCGAACTCACCGTCCTGGTCGACCGCTACCGCACCCACGAGAGCCTGCACGGCCAGTACATGGTCGCCCTGCACCGCTCCGGACGGCGCGGCGAGGCCCTGGAGGCCTACCAGCGCCTGCGGAACACCCTGGTACGGGAGTTGGGCATGGAGCCGTCCGCCGGACTGCGCCGCCTGCAACGCTCCATCCTGCTCGCCGGGCCGGAGCGCCTTGCCGGGCCGGAGCGCCTTGCCGGGCCCGAGCGCCTTGCCGGGCCGGAGCGGGAGCCCGCTGTCGCTGCCGCGCTGCCGGAGGGTGCGGGGGCGGCCCGGCTCAGCCGGGTCGGCTGAGGAGGTCGGATCGGAGGGCCGGCTCCCGCCCGGGAGCTGCCGGGGTCTGGTCGGAACGTGCTTGTCGTCGTGAGGGGTTGTGGGACGGGTGGTCCAGGAGAGGTCGGAACGGACGCGCGGGCGACTGGTGGAGGCGGGGGCGGGGCTGTTCGACCGTCGTGGTTACGCCGGTGCCACCCTCGGCGAGATCGCCGCGGCCGCGGGGGTGACGAAGGGGGCGCTCTACTTCCACTTCGCCTCCAAGGAGGAGCTGGCCAGAGCGGTGTTCGAGCAGGCCGAGTGTTCGCTGCGGTCGGCCTGCGGCGACCGGGGCGCCTCCTCCTCACCGCTCCAGGGGCTGATCGACGCCGGGTACTGGCTGGTCGACGCCCTGGGGGCGGACCCGGTGGTCCGGGCGGCGTTCCGGCTCGGCCGTGAGGACGGCGGCTGGCAGGTCCAGCCGCGGTCGGGAGGGGGTGCGCCGGGTGACCTCCGGCCGACAAGGGCCACCGCGGGCCGGCCGGCGTCGGGCGGGTACGCGTCGGGCGGGTACGCGTCGGGCGGGTTCGTCCGGGGCGGGCCCGGGTCGGACGGCTCCGGAGCGGCGGACCCACGGTCGGCCTTCGCGGGCCTGCGCGGCTTCCACAGCGTCTGGGCCGGGGTCGTCCGGGGCCTGTTGGCCGAGGCCGGTCGCGCGGGCGAGCTGCGGGACCGCTCGGGAGCGCTCGGTCCGGAGACCCTGGTGGTGACGGCCGCCTGCGGCCTGGAGGTCGTGTTCGCGGAGGGATTCCCGGCCGAGGAGCGTGCGCGGCGGGTCGGCGCGCTGTGGGACTGGCTGCTGCCCTGTCTGGTTCCCCCGGGGGCGGCCGGTGAGTACCGCACCAGGCCGCCGGCGCCGCAGCCCGCCTGACCGGCGGGCGTCCCGATCGGGTCCTTGTACGAGTGCGCGTCCGAAGGTCGCACCGTAGGCGAGCAAGGCCGCGGGGGGCGATGGGGAGGCGTCGAGCGGCCGACCGCCACCCGAAGGGGAACTCCGACGAGCCTCACCGACCTGCTGCCCGGCCCGCTCGGTCGGGCCGACCCTCGCCCCCCTCGCCCTGGACGGACCGCGCCCGACGCGTTCCTGCCGGCCGGCCCTCCCGCATCGCCGAGGACCTCGGCGCCCTGCGCGAGGAGGCCCCGGCAGCCTTCCGGCACGACCTGCGGGCGAGCGGCCCGGTCGGCCCGGCCGCGCCGCTCCCGGCCGGCGACTGATCATCCACGGCGGGTGGTGCGGTAGGGTGTTCGGCGCCGAGTATGACCGCGACTCAGGGAGGTGAGACCCATTACCGGAACGTCCGAGCGGGTGCTCCCGGAGCGCGGCCGTGCGGGCGCCGCACGCGTCTAGCGCGGGTGGCGCACCGGCGCGGTGTCGGCCCTTGCGGGAGCCCTGACGGAGTCCTTTCCCTCCGTTCGCCTTCCTCCCGTCTTCCCCAAGGGGTTGTCTTGCCGGTCTTCTCCTCCGCCTCCCTCCGTTCCTCGGTGGTCTCCCGGCTGCGCGCCGCCGGTTGCGTGTTCGCCGAGGACGAGGCGCGGATCCTGCTCACCGCCGCCGCCTCGCCCGCCGAACTCGCCGTGATGGTCCGGGCCCGCGCCGAGGGGCGGCCGCTCGAACACGTCGTCGGCTGGGCCGAGTTCGCCGGTCTGCGGATCGCCGTCGACCCGGGCGTCTTCGTCCCGCGCCGCCGCAGCGAGTTCCTGGCCGCCGCCGCCACCGCGCTGACCGGCCCGCCCCGGGGCCCCGGGGCGGTGGTGCTCGACCTGTGCTGCGGCAGCGGTGCGCTCGGCGCCGCCGTGGCGGCCGGGGCCGCGCACCCGGTCGAGCTGTACGCCGCCGACATCGCCCCGGACGCGGTCCGTTGCGCCCGCCGCAACCTGGCCGGGACGGAGGCGCGGATCCACGAGGGCGACCTGTTCGCTGCCCTGCCCGACGAGTTGCGCGGCCGGGTGGACGTGCTGATCGCCAACGTCCCCTACGTTCCGACCGGTGACCTCGGGCTGCTGCCGCCCGAGGCGCGGCTGCACGAGGCCAGGCCGGCGCTCGACGGCGGTGCGGACGGCCTGGACGTGCTGCGCAGGGTGGTCGCGGAGGCGCCCCGGTGGCTGGCGGCGGGCGGCGCGCTGCTGTTCGAGACCAGTGAGCGGCAGGTCGCGGCGGCCCTCGCGGTGACCAGGGCGGCCGGACTGGCGGCGGTGGAGAGCCGGCACGAGGACCTGGACGCCACGGTGGTCACCGCCACGTCGGCCTGACCTCCGGGTGTCCCGGCCACCGTACCCCTGTGACGGTGGCCGGGACTGCTCGGAGGTGCCGCACCGGACGCGCTCGGAGGTGCCGTACGTGCCGTGCCGGGCACGTCCGGAGGTGCCGTACCGGGCACGCTCGGAGGAGGGTGCCGTGGGGCACGCTCAGAGGTGGGTGCCGTACACGTGGTCGACGGGAATGGTGAGGAGCACCCGGCGGTCGGACACCATCACCCGGCGGTACTCCGCCCAGTCGGGGTGCTCGCCGGCGGCGCGGCGGTAGTAGTCGACCAGCGCCTCGACCTCCGGCCCGTCGGGATCGGTGCCCGGACCGGTGAGGGCGGCGACGCCCTCGGCGGTGACCCAGGAGCGCCCGTCCGGCCCGGTCACCTCCAGGCTCACCCGGGGGTCCCGGCGCAGGTTGGCGGTCTTGGCCAGGCCGTCCCGGGTGGAGACCAGGATGCTGTTCGCCTCCCGGTCGTAGAACGGCAGGACCGGGGAGAGCTGTGGCCGGCCGTCCGCCTTGATGGTGGCGAGGACGCCGAGGCGGCTCTGCGCGAGGAGCGCGTACGGGTCGAAGGGTGTGGCGGTCATGGGAGCATCATCGACCCTGACACCGGTGTGAAGGTCAAGGCGGGCCAGGCGTGTTGCGCGGTCGGCGGGCCGGGCCCGGGCCGGGCCCGGGGCGTGCGCCGGGGTCGCGCGTCCGGGCTGCGTGCCCGGACCGTGGCGTGCGCGGCCGGGTGTCGGAGGCGGCTGGTACGGTCCGGGCATGAGCATACGAGTGCCCTTCACGGGTGGGGAGAAGGAAAGCCTTCACGCGGCGCTGGACCGGCACCGCGACGCGGTGCTGTGGAAGACGGAGGGCCTGGACGACGAGCAGCTGCGCCGTCCGATGACGCCGTCCGGCACGAACCTCCTGGGCCTGGTGAAGCACCTCGGCGGTGCCGAACTCGGCTGGTTCCGCGAGACGTTCGGACGGGACACCGGGCCGCTGCCGTTCGACATCGACGCCGACGAGACCTCCGACATGCGGGTGGAGCCGCACGAGTCGACGGCCGACATCCTTGAGTTCTACGCACGGGCCCGGGCCGATGCGGACGAGGTGATCCGGGAACTCGCCCTGGAAGAGCTCGGGACGTCCTGGTCGGGGAACAGCGTCACGCTGCGCTGGGTGCTGATCCACATGACGACGGAGACCGCGCGGCACGCCGGACACCTCGACATCCTGCGGGAGTTGATCGACGGCGGGACCGGGGACCACAACCGGAGCTGAGCTCGTCACCGGTGCCGTCACCGGTGCCGTCACCGGGGCCGCGCCCGGTGCCGTCCCGCGCGTGAGGGGCGTCACCGGGGCCGCCCGGGTTCGTCCCCGGTCAGTCCCCGTCCCGGTCGGCGGCCTGCGTCCGGACAGCCCGTGCCAGCGCCTCCGCCGTCCGCCGGACGTCCGCCTCCGTGGTGCGCCAGTTGCTGAAGGCCGCGCGCAGGGCGGGCCGGTCGGCGTAGTGGGTGGGGGTCAGGAAGGCCTCCCCGGCCAGAGCGGCCGCGAGGGCGGCGAGGCGCTCGGGGGTGGGGTCCGTCGTCAGGGTGAAGCAGACGACGTTCAGCCGGACCGGGGCGAGCAGTTCCAGCCCGTCGATCCGCTCGACCGCCTCGCCGAGCACCCGGGCGCCCGCGATGTTGCGCTCCACGATCTCCCGGTGGCCCGAACGCCCGTATGCGCGCAGCGTGAACCAGGCCGCGAGGGCGCGCAGCCGGTGCGAGTTCTCCGGGGTGAGGTGGACCAGATCGGGGCGCTCGCCGTGGCCGCCCGCCCGGCCGGAGACCGGGGCGGGGCCGAGGTAGGCGGCGGCGTTGCGGAAGACCCGGGTCTGCAGGTCCGGGTGGCGGGTGAACTGCACGGCGCTGTCGTACGGCACGTTCAGCCACTTGTGCAGGTCGACACAGACCGAGTCGGCGAGGTCCAGGCCAGCCACCAGCTCCGCGTGCTCCGGCGACAGTGCGGCGAAGGCGCCGAACGCGGCGTCCACGTGCAGCCAGAAGCGGTGGCGCTCGCGGAGGCCCGCGATCGCCCGCAGGTCGTCGAAGTCGACGGTGTTGACCGTGCCCGCGTTGGCCACCACGACGCACGGCCCGTCCGTCCCGGCCAGCGCCCGTTCCAGCGCGGCCACGTCCACCGCCTCCCGGCCCGGCAGCAGGGGCACGCGCCGCAGCGCCGACCGGCCCAGGCCCAGCACCGACAGCGCCTTGGACACGGAGGAGTGCGCGCCGCCGGACAGCACCCGGACCGGGCCGAGCGCACCGACCCCGTCCTCGGCGACGTCCACCCCGAGCCGCTCGCCCAGCCACTCGCGGGCGATCGCCAGCCCGACCGTGTTGGACATGGTCGCGCCGCTGACGAACGTTCCGTGGTGCGCCTCCGACAGCCCGAACAGCGCGCGCAGCCAGCCGACCGTCTCCCGCTCCAGGTGCTGACCGGCCGGGTCCAGCGAGGAGTTGGAGTTCTGGTCGACGGTGGAGGTCAGCCAGTCGCCGGCCAGCGCCGCCGGGGTCGCTCCGCCGGTCACGAAGCCGAAGTACCGCGGCCCGGCACTCGCCGACAGCCGGGGCTCCCACCGCTGCGCGAACTCCGCCAGCGCCGCGGGCAGCCCGCCGCCCGCCTCGGAGAGCTCCACCGGGGCGCCGGATCCGGCGCCGGGCGGGGCTGCCCGGGGGACGACGGGCCGCTCGTCGAGACCGTCGAGGAAGGCCAGGGCCCGCCGCCGGGTCTCCTCCAGGAGGTCGGGCAACCGGGCCAGGTCGGCGGCGAGTTCGGGGTGCATGACGGTTCTCCGTTGATCGACTGCGCCCGAGCGTAACGAGCGGCGCGGGGCGTCGTCCCGGGCCAATCCGGTGCGGGTGGCCCGGTCAGGGCCCGCCCGACGGTCGAGCGCGCGGGCGGGTGCGCCGGCGGGGTCGGCGGAGATCGGTGGCGAGGCGGTGATCCCGGCCCGGAACATGGCGGCGTCGGAGCGCCTCGGGCGGGTGAAGGAGCCCGACGACCGGCGCGTGCGGCCGGCCTGCTGCTTCTTGTCCCGGATCGCGGTCGCCACCGCCGGCCAGGCCGGGGTGCCGGACCTGCTCGGTGTGTCCGCGCCGCGTCCGGTGCCCTGTGTCACGGGCGTGGACGTGGCCGACTGCGGCAGCCACCGGGGTTTCGCCGAGCGTCCGCACGGCGTTTCCGCCGGGTGTTCGTCACCCCCCGAGCCGGCCGACGGCCGCTGGTGGTCGGCGCCTGACCGGTGCGATCCGGGTGACGCCGAGCGCGCGCTCGGGCCGGGCACGTCGCTGCGCGGCGCCGGCGTGCCCGCCCTCACCGGGTACGGGCGTCGGCTGCGTCCGCCGGCCGGGGCGTTGCGGCGGTGACCACGGGCAGTTCGGCGCGCCGGACCGGCTCGGAGAGCAGGGCCAGGGCCGCGCCCAGGAAGGAGAAGGCTCCGCAGGCGACGAAGACCGGGGCCGCTCCCCAGGCGCCGACGGCCGCGCCGACCACCGGGTAGCTGAGCGGGGCGAGGCCGATCAGGGCCAGCATCATGACGGAGGTGACCCGGCCGAGGTAGGCGGGATCCGTCGCCGTCTGGACGAGGGCGTGGGTCAGGCTGCCGGAGACGCCCGCCGTCAGGCCGACGAGCGCGGCCAGCGCGGTCGCGGTCCACAGGCTCGGGACCAGGCCCATGGCCGCAGCGCCCGCACTGGCCACGAGCAGCGTGCCCACCGTGGTCAGACCTGCCCGGGGCAGCCGGCCGACGGTGAGCAGCGCGGCCCCGGCAGTGGCCCCGGCGCCGAAGCAGGCGACGATCCAGCCGTAGCCGGACGGGCCCCAGCCGCGCTCGGCGTTGAGGAGCACCATGCCGACGTTGAGGGTGCCGGCGAGGCCGAGTTCGCAGACGGTCCCGACGGCGACCAGCGGGCCGATCAGACGGTGGCGCCCGAGGTAGCGCAGACCGTCGAGCAGATCCTCTCGCGCGGTGCCGGGGCGGGGCGAACCCTCCCGGGCCGGTGCGTCGAGGCTCCGGAGGCGTACGCCCAGCAGGAGCGGCAGGGAGAGCGCGAAGAGCAGTCCGGCCACGCCGAACGCGGCGGCCGGGCCGCCCAGGCCCATGGCCAGGCCGCCGAGCGGCGGGCCCGCGATCTGGCCGAGGCGCATCGACAGCGAGCGCATGCCGGTGACCCGGGCCAGCTGGTCGGGGCCGGTGATCCGGGGCGGGAGTGCGCCGACGGCGGGGACGAACAGCGCGTCCACGGCGCCGAAGACCAGTGCCACCGCGACCAGCAGCCACAGCGCGGGCGTGGTCAGGGCGATGGCGGCGGCCACGGAGAGGATGAGCAGGCAGCGCAGGGCGTCGCTGCCGAGGATCACCCGCCGGGGGTCCAGCCGGTCGGCCAGCACGCCGCCGCCGAGCATGAGCACGGCGCGGGGCAGCGCCCCGGCGGCCATGACCAAGCCGACCTCGGTGGGGCCGGCGGCCCGTTGGGCGGACCAGGCGAGGGCGACGAAGTAGACGCCGTCGCCGATCAGGGAGGCGGTGTAGGCGGCGAGCCAGCGCAGCACGTTGGGGTCGCGGTGGGCGGGCGGCGTGGCGGCGTGCAGGTGGAGGGGCGGCTCCGCGAGGGCCATGGCGGGCTCCGTTTCGTGGGGGACGACGGCCGGCGCGGTGCCGGGAGGGACGACGGCCGGCGCGGTGCCGGGAGTGGGCGTCCGCGATGGCGGGGGCCGGTTCCGGGTGCGGCCGGGCAGGTCGTTCGGGCGGGCCCAGCGCGTCGGGCTTGGGCAGGTCAGGCCGGGCGGACCGGGCGGACCGGGCAGGTCGGGTACGGGTCGGCCGGGGCCAGGCGGCCTCAGGGGCGGAACGGGAATCCGTACAGGTGGACGGAGACGTGCTCGCGGCCCTCGACGTCACCGGCCGCCCTGGCGGCCTTGCCGCGCTCCCGCCAGCGCCGGGAGAGGTCCTGCAACTCCTCGCCCAGCTCGGCGAGTTCGGCCGCGTTCAGATCGAGCAGCCATTCGGCGCCGAACGCCGCGTCGGTCCACTCCCTGCCCCAGGCCGCTCCCTGGTCCAGGTAGGCGCGGTACTGGGTGGCGCGGGAGTCGACGAGTCCGCGGGTCACCGCGCCGACGACGGCGGCCCCCTCGGGCGTGTCGGCGAGGTCGGACTCCCGGAATCCCCAGCCCTCCTCGGAGGCGACCTGCCACCACCGCTCCCGCCCGTCGCTGCTCCGGCCGTCGGCCTCGGCCACGAAGCCGTGCTCGGCGAGCTTGCGCAGGTGGTAGCTGACCAGCGACGGGGCCTGGTCGACCTGCGCGGCGAGCTGGGAGGCGGTCGCGCTGCCCGCGGCGTAGAGCAGGCGGTAGAGCTGCATCCGGAGCGGGTTGGTGAAGGCCTTCAGGCGGGACAGGTCGGTGATCCGGTCGGGCTCGGGCTTCTGGGGCATGCGTCCACGGTAGGTCCGAAAGAAAAGTTTCGCAATAAAAATTTCGGATCCGGGCGCCGGTGATCCGAGGGCCGGCCTGCCTCCCGGGTTGCGGTCAGGCCCTGTCCGGCCCGAAGGCCGTAGGCTCCCGTCCATGCACAGCACCCTGACGGAGCACGCCCGCTGCCTGTACGGCGACGAGTACGGACCCGTGCCGGAATGCGGCCGGGAGCACGACGAGCACGACTTCGTCGAGGAGCTGACCTTCGCCGACGCGGACGCGATCCTCGCGATGCTGCGCGAGCTCTGCCCGCACGTCGTCGACGGGTACCTGCCGGTCCGGATCCGGAACCTGGCCTACCGGCTGCTGCTCCTGCAGCGGCCGGACGAGCCGGAGCTGATGCGGGAGGCGGCCCGGAGCCTGTGGTCGCACGGGCCGGACTGGGACGACATCGCGGCCGCCCTGGACGAGCGGGCCGACGCGCTGGAGGCGGGCTGACCGCGGCCCCGCCGCAAAGGGTTCCGACCCGCGAGGCCGACGGAGAGGCCGACCGAGAGGCGGGGGCGTGAGGCCGACCCGTGAGGCCGACCCGTGAGGCCGACCCACGAGGCCGACCAGCGAGGGTGGGCCGGGGGACGGTGCGCGGCTGGGCGGGTCTCGGCTAGGTGAGGGTGGGGACCGCGCCGCCCTCGACATGCCGGACGTGGACGCCGGGGAGGTGGCGGCCCCAGGAGTCGGCGACCGCCGTGAGCCGGTCGGCGGCGAGCGGCTCGGGGCCGAGGCCGACGGGGTGGTGGGTGAGGCCGTCGGCGGTCCGGTAGGGGTGCGGCCAGGCGTGCAGGTGGGTGCCGCCCGCCTCCTCCAGGGCGGTCAGCAGTGCGCGGAGGCGGCCGCGGACCAGCCCGACGGACTCCTCCGGGGCGGTGACCACCGCCCAGGCGGCGTGGCGCCGGTGGAGTGGGGGCGGGGTGAGCAGGGCGGGCCACGGGTCGGCGCTCTCCGTGCTGAGCTCCCAGGCGCGGTAGAGCTCCTCGGTGAGCAGGTCGCGGGTGTCCGCGCCGACCTGGGTGGTGCAGCTGCGCACGGGGGAGGAGGGGGTGAGGACGGTGACCGCACTGGCCTGGCGATCCGTCAGGGCGCCTGACAACGCAATGGGTTGCCGCCAGTCCCAGCCCGCCCAGGTCTCGGTGAACTGCCGGAACAGGTCGCAGTCCGGGTCCTCGTGGTCGAGGACGGTGCGTGCGGCGAGCACCGACCAGGCGAGCGAGGGAAGTTGGCCGAAGGGCGCCGAGTCCAGTCCGCGGGCCCGGGCCCAGGCCTTGACCTGACGGGCCAGCCGGACGAAGCGGTCGTGCCGGTCGCCGACCGCCGCGAGGATCGCCTCGGCGTCCGTGATCGCGCTCAGTGCGACGGCCTCCGCCTCGCCCAGTTCCGCACGGTGGGCGACGGCTTGGGCCGGGTCGAGGGAGCCGGTGAAGACCACGACGAGGTCGACGGACAGGCCGTCCGCCTCCAGCCGCAGTCCCGGCACCCGGGCGCCGACCACCTCGCGCAGCCGTCGGGCGTCCGGCAGTGCGGCCGCCACCCGGGTGCGGACGGCGGGCAGGTCGGCCGGGCCGGGCAGCGCCGCCACGAGGTCGAGGTCGGCGCCGTCCAGGTGGCAGCCCAGCCGTCGCGAGCCGACCAGACGGACCGCGCCGTCCGGTAGTGCCTCCGTGATGCGCCGGGCCAATGTCCTTGCCGCAGAGGTCCGTTGGGGAGACTCCGGCTGCAGCCGGACGGCCTGCTCCGCGGGCACCGGCCGCACCTCACCCGTCCCCAGCGTGACCACGGCGCGCGGTCGCATCGGCTCGGAGCCCCGGCGGGAGAGCACCACCAGCTCGCCGACCCGGGCCGTGACCCCGGGGAGCCGGGCCGCGCAGTCGGCGGCCACCCGCTGCGGGTCGGTGCTGCGCCCGAGGGTCAGGTGCGGGGTGTAACCCTCCGCGCGGCCGTGGCAGCGCGGGAAGCGGCGCTCCAGCGCGTGCCGCAGCGCCGCCCAGGGCTCGGCGGAGGCGGCGGCCGGGTCGAGCCAGACGGTGGCGTCCTCGCGGTGGCCGAAGGTGTGCACCCCGTCCAGCCGTGCCGTGAACGGGGCCGCTTCGGCGGCTGCGGCGCCCAGGAGTGGCAGGGCGCGGTCGAACTCGGCCTCCGGGACGAAGCCGAACAGCAGGTTGACGTGCGGTGGCCAGCGGTGCAGCTGCGGGTCGTGGGCGGCGCGCAGCCGCTGGATCGGCGGCCACAGCTCCTCGGGCGGCAGCCAGGCGACGGCGGTGCGCGCGACGGGCGCGGCGTCGAGGAAGTCCGGCGCTCCGCCGGCAGCCCCGGCCGCTCCGTCGGCTCCGCCGGCTCCGCCGAGGCCGAGGTCCACGGCCACGCCGTAGTGGTCGGACGGGTGCAGTCCGTCGCTGGTCGGGTGGTTGCCGAGCAGTGTGGCGGCGGTGGCGCGGGTGCTGTCGGCGCGGTGCAGGACGCGGTCGATGCGGCCCGGCCGGCCGGTGAGGGAGGAGACCGCGGCGAGCGGGTTGGCCGTCGGGTCGAAGGTGGGGGTGTCGTCGGACGGTCCGTGCACCTGCGTCCAGGCGTCCCGGAGGCCGAGTGCGGCGGCCGGGCCCGAGGCGCCGGAACGGGCGTCGTTGAAGTCCCCGAGCAGGAGCAGGTCACCCTCGACGCCGCCCAAGCCCTCGGCGATCCGGGCGAGTTCGGCTGCACGGCGGGCCGCGCCGTCCGGTGAGTGGTCGCTGCTCAGATGGACGGCGGCGACGGTCAGTGGGTCGCCCGCGGTCCCCACGGTGATCGCGGTGACGGCCTTGTGCGGGCCCAGGGCGTGCCGGCCGGCCTCCAGGACGGGCAGCCGGCTGAGCAGCAGCAGGCCGTGCTCGTCGACGTCCCGCCCGAGCGGGTCGGCGTTGAGCGTGTACCCGGCGCGCACCCAGGGTGCCGCCAGCAGCAGGGTGACCAGGGCCGGCTCCACCTCCTGCAGGGCGATGACGTCGGCGTCGGCGGCCTCCAGTGCGGCGAGCAGCAGCGGGCGCCGGCGGGCGGTCGCGATGCGGTCGGCGTCGTAGCGGTCCCACAGGGTGTTCCAGGTGACCACGCGCAGGCCCGTGACCGCCGGAGCCCCGGGCCGGTCGCTCTCCGCAGCGACGGCCTGCCAGTGACCGTCCGGCCGCCAGGCGTACGGGGTCGTCGCCACGAAGAACGGCGAGCGCAGGCGGCGCGGGTCGGTGCGGCGTCCGGCCTCGGTGCGGTCGAGCAGGTCCACGCCGGACGCGCGGTCCCAGACCACCACGCCGTCGGCCTCGACCCAGTGGACCCGGTGCCAGGGGATGTCGCCTGCCGCAGCGAAGGCCTCCAGCGGCACCCGCTCGGTGCGGTCGTCGCGCTGGCGCACGCCCAGGGTGAACCGGGCCGGGTCGAAGCGGGCGTCCCAGCGGATGCGCTGGCAGATCTGTTCGATGGGACGCATCAGTCCTCCTCGGCGTCGAGTGTGCCCGCCGTGTCTTCCACGGTGCCACCGGCGCCGACGTACCAGGTGCGGTGCGCCTGGCCGGGGTAGGGCGGGCTGAAGCGGTACAGCTGCGCCGTGAGGACGTCGGCCGGCACCGGGTGCGGTCGCACGGCGTTGCGGCGCAGCAGTTCGTCCTCGTCGACGACCAGCACCACCTGGGTGAGCAGGGCGTCGCGGCGCTGTGCGACGGCGTGGACGTGCGAGCGCTGCTGCCGGTTGAGGGAGGTGGCGTCCCAGACGACGGTGGGGCCCGCGCCGTCGGTGCCCGGGGCGGCGAGGGCGGCGTCCAGCCGGGCCAGGCCCTCGCGCAGCACCACGGCGTTGTCGCGCTGGTCGGAGCGCGAGCCCCGGGCGGCGCGCAGGTCGTCCAGGCTGATCCGGGCGGTGACGCCGGTGAGCCCGGCGGCGAAGCTGCTCTTGCCGCTGCCGGACGGGCCGCACAGGTGCACCAGCCGGGGGAAGCCGCCGTCCCGCCGGCGCCAGGTCGCGGCGACCGCCTCCTCGACGCCGGAGATCCGGCCGAGCGCGAACGCCTCGCGGGCCTGCGCCCAGCAGCGGTCGGCGGCGTCCCGGTCGAGGCCGGCGAGCGCCTCGCGCAGGCCGCTGCGCAGCCGGGCGAGCGGCGCGCCGTCGAGCAGCCCGGCGTCCTCGGCGTGGAGTGCGGACCAGGCGACCTGCTCGCGTTCCTCCGCCCCGGGAGCGGCGGCCGCGGCGACGGCGTGCAGTACCCCGAGGTCGGCGGCGCAGGAGAGCCGGGCCAGCCCGGCGCGGCGGTCCTCGTCCGGGTACGGCCGGTGCAGGCCGGGGTGCAGCCCGACCAGGTCGGCGACCCGCCGGGCCAGCGGCAGGCCGAGCGGCCCGGCCAGCCGCGGCGCCAGGGACTGCCGGTGCCCGGCGCGCAGTGCGGTGGCGAGCACCCCGGTCAGTCGGGCGTCCCCGCCGCGGCCGAGCTCGTCCAGCCGGGCCGACACATCCGACAACTGCTCCGGCTCGCAGGGAAGTTCGGGAAGGTTCAGGGCGGTGGCCAGGGCGGCCGGCTCGGGCAGCGCCCCGGACCGCACGGCCCACAGCGCGGCAGCCGGGCCGAGCCCGTTCTCCACCACGGCGGCGTGCATCCAGTGGGTGTCGGTGCGCACGTGGTGCGGGCGGACCCACTTGGCGACCCGCGCGCCGAACTCCGCCCGGGAGAAGCCCCGGACCGTCCGGACCACGTAGCCCTCCTGCCGGTCCAGGTCCAACTTCAGGGTGCGCAGGGCCCGTTCGTCGAAGCGGCCGCGCCACAGCACCCGGGGCGACGGCACACCGAGGCGGCGCAGGAAGCGGACTGTGTCGTCCCAGTCGAGGCAGTGGTCGCCTTCCGTCCAGACCGAGAAGCCGTAGAACCAGCTCTCCAGGTCGGTGTACGGGATCGAGTGCCGGGCGAACAGGTTCTCGCCGCAGATCCGCCAGCCGTCCGGGATCCGCCCGCCGACCCGGCCCTGCAGGCCCTTCACCCAGGCGCGGGACGGGTGGTGGGCCGAGTCCAGCGACCGGGCGTGCAGACCGTCGGCGTAGAGGGTGGTGTTCTCGCCGTCGAGCTTCTCGGTGACGACGACCTCCGCGCCGGCCAGCGCACCGAGGTCCCCGGTCCGTACGTCGTCCGCCGCTGCCCCCGGTGACCAGGGCAGGTGCGGAGTCCGGGGGTAGTGCACGCGCATGTCCGGGCTCCCGTGGAGATTGTCGATCCGGCGGACACTGTAGGAGCGACGGTCGGGTGCGGGCCAGCGAATAAGCGCCGGCGCGGCGGCATCGGAGAGGGCGGGTACGACGGCACCGGAGTGAAGGGGCGCGGCGGCCCGGCGAAGGCGGGTGCGGCGGCACCGCGAAGGTGGGTACGACGGGGCCACCCTCCGGCGCCCGCACCCCAGCGACGTGCGGCGATACTGACACCCATGGCCGACCCGATCATGACCCCGAACAGCCTCGGCGACTACCTGCGGGCCCGACGGGCGCTGGTCTCGCCCGCGGACGCGGGACTGCCCCCGACCGGACGCCGACGGGTGCCCGGGCTGCGCCGCGAGGAGGTCGCCGAACTGGTCGGGCTGAGCACCGACTACTACGTGCGCCTGGAACAGGGCCGCGCCGACCGCCCGTCCGACGAGGTCCTCGACGCCCTCGGGCGGGCACTGCTCCTCGGCCCCGCCGAACGCGCCCACCTGCGCGACCTGGCGCGACCACCCCGCCGGGCGGCGGCCCGGGCCGGGAAGGAGACGGGCGCGAAGGGCGGGGCGGAGAGGGGCGCGAGGGGCGGGGCGGAGACGCTGCGCCCGGCCCTGCGGATGGTCGTCGAAGCGATGCCGCTGACCCCGGCCGTCATCATGAACGACCGCAACGACGTCCTGGCGTGGAACGTGCTCGCCGCCGCGCTGCTCGCCGACTTCCCCCGACTCCCTCCGCGCGACCGCAACATGGCGCGGCGGATCTTCCTCGACCCGCGCGCCCGGGAGGTCCACCTCGACTGGGACGAGGCCGCGCGCACCACGGTCGGGATCCTGCGGATGGCCGCCGGACGCCGGCCGCACGACCCGGAGCTGGTCCGGCTGGTCGGCGAACTCTCCCTGGGCAGCGGCGAGTTCCGCACGCTGTGGGCGAGCCACCACGTGCACGAGAAGTCCCACGGCGCCAAGCGCTTCCACCATCCGGCGGTCGGCGAGGTGGAGTTGGCCTACGAGACCTTCCAGGCGCCCGGTGCCGACCACCATCTCCTGGTGGTCTACACGGCCGCCCCCGACAGCCCGGCGGAGCGGGCCCTGCGGCGGCTGTCCGGTGTCGCGGCCGCAGCGACTGCGGGTGTCACCGCGGGAGCCGCCGCCGGAGCCGCCGGCGGTGTCACTGCCGGTGGCACCGCCGCGGGAACGGCCACCGGTGCCGGTGCCGGTGCCAGTGCCGCCGGTGCCGGTGCCGCCGCCCGCCCGTCCGCCGTCACCGCCCCGAACCCGGCCTGAGCGCACGCCAGGTGAGCAGCGCGCCCGTGGCGGACAGCGCGGCGAGCAGCAGCCCGGCCGTGTGGAAGGCGCCGGTGAAGGCCTCGGCCACCGCGGCCCGCTGCCCCGGCGCCACCCGCCCCTGGACGACGGCCTGCCCGGCGAGGTCGGCCGCCGGGCCGCCGCCGAGACCGCCCGCCCGCAGCCGGGCGGCGGTGAGCGAGGTGAGCAGGGCCGCGGCGCCGGCGACGGCCACGGACTCCCCGGTGATCCGCAGGGTGTTGAAGATGCCCGCCGCGGCCCCGGCGCGCTCCACCGGGACGGTGCCGACGGCCGCGTCGTCCATCACCCCGAAGGCCAGTCCGACACCCGCGCCGAACGGCAGCAGCGGCACGGCGAGACCGGCCCACGAGCCGCCGCCGTCCAGGGTGGTGAGCAGCAGCGCACCGAGCGCGATGAGCGCCGACGCGGCGGTGAGGACGGCTCGCACCGAGGTGTGCTGGGCCAGCCGCCCGGCGACCAGCGGCAGCAGCAGCACGGGGGCGGTCATCGGCAGCAGGAGCAGGCCGCTGTCCAGGGTGCCGTGGCCCGCCGTGCCCTGCAGGTAGGTGGGCAGGTAGACGAGCAGGACGACGAAGCCGAGGGTGACGGTGAAGGGCTGGCAGACCACGGCGAGGAACTCCGGCCGGGCGAAGAGGCGGACGTCGAACAGGGCCCGGTCGGCCCGGCGGAGTTCCACCACGGCGAACAGCAGGACCAGCAGGACGGCGGCCGCGAACAGGCCCAGCGGGACGGGCGCCGCCCAGCCGTCGGTGGTCGCCCGGGCGAAGCCGAACGCGAGGGCGGCGAGCCCGGCGGTGAACAGGACCGGTCCGGCCAGGTCCAGCGGTGGCCGGTCGGTGCCGGGGGATCGGGGCGTACGGGACTCGGGCACGCGGCTCGTGAGGAACGCGGAGGGCAGCGACACCGCCGCGACCAGCAGGAACACCGACCGCCAGCCCGGCCCCTCCACCAGGGCCCCGGCGAGCGGCGGCCCGACCGCCAGCCCGGTGCCGAAGGAGGTGCCGAGGATCCCGAAGGCCAGTCGTCGGCGCGCTCCCGAGGTGCCGTGGGCCAGCACCGCCGCACCCGACGCCAGCACCGCCGCGGCCCCGCAGCCCTGGACGGCCCGGGCGGCGTCCACCAGCGCCATCGACGGCGCCAGCGCGACCAGCAGCGACATCGTGCCGACCAGGGTGGTCCCGGCCAGCAGCACCCGCCGCCGCCCGTACCGGTCGGCGAGACCGCCCGCCGCGAGCGGCAGCGCGGCGAAACCGATGTTGAACGCGTTGAGCATCCACTGGGCGCTGCCGACCGACGCGCCCAGCCGGGAGGCCATGCTCGGCAGGGCCACCGCGGCCCCCGTCACCGAGAACGGCAGCATCAGGGCGGCGGTGGCGACGGCGGCGACGGTGTACCGGAAGCGCTGATCGTCGGTCCGCGGTGCCGGAGGAGCGGGCGGCGCGGGGGCCGGGGAGGTGGTGGTCATGCCGTCGATCGTTCGCGAGCGCGCCGGGCCGGGGAAGGGAACGCCGTTCCCAGGGAACCGCAGACCCACCCTCCGGCCCCGGCCGCTCCGCGACACGCGGGCAGGAACGTCCCTGCATGTGGTCGGCCGCCGGACCGGGTGCAATGGGCGCGCCCAGCCCGACGCCAGAGGAGGCCGCCCGGTGGAGACGACGACGAAGGACGCCGAACCGGTCCGCGTCCTGGACGTGGCGAGCGCCGACTACCGCCGGGCGTTCGAACTGTTCCTCGCCGGCACGGACGAGAAGCCCCTCACCCACGCCCGGCTGAGCGAACTCGTCGACGCCCTGCCGCGGCGCCGGGTCCTGCTCGACCTCGGTGCCGGCGACGGCCGCACCACCGCCCACCTGGCCCGGTCCTTCGACCGTACGATCGCCGTCGAGCCCAGCGAGGCCATGCGCGAGAAGCTCCGCACCACCTGCCCCGACGCCATCGTCCTCCCGGACCGGCTCGACCGGGTGCGGCCGCCCGAGCCCGCCGACCTCGTCCACCTCTCGCACGTGCTCTACTACGTGCCCGAAGCGGACTGGCCCGCCACCGTCGACCGCGCCCTGGACTGGACGGCGCCCGGCGGCACCCTCCTGGTCGTCCTGCAGAACCCGGAGAGCCCCTGCATGCGGATGGCCGCCCACTTCACCGGCGTCCGCTACGACCTGAGCCCCCTCGCCGCCGACCTGCGCGCGCGGCGCCCGAGGGACGCCGTCGCCCTGGAGACCCTCGGCCTCCACTACCGCACGCCCCACCTCGCCGAGGCCGTCGACGTCGCCGAGTTCATGGTCAACGTCGCCGACCTCGCCACCCTCGACCCCCGCCCGTCCCGCGCCGCCCTCGCCGCCTACGTCCAGGACCACTTCGCCCGCCCCGACGGTGGCTACGCCATCGGCCACACCCAGGACATGCTGATCGTCCGCCGCGCCCCGGCTGCCGGGGCCGTCCGCTGACGGCTGCCTGCGGGTGGCGGCCGGGCCCGGTGGCGGCCGGGCCCGGTTGCGGCTGTGGTCGCCGTTCCGGGCCCCGGGGTCGCCGATACCTGACGAAAATCCCCCGGCACTGGCCACGACCCCGTCCGAGCTGGTCTCATCGGGGACGTGGACAGAACTGCGGAACCCCCAGGGGGCACCCCGGTGGGACGGCGGGTCGTGCTCGGCCTGCTCGGGCTCGGCGCCGCCGGCGTGGCCGTCGGCCCCTACCTCCAACGGGCACAGGACGCCGTCACCGCCGGTGACCCGACCGGGCTGACCGGCCTGCTGCCCGGCGGTGGCGGCTTCCGGTACTACTCCGTGGCCGCCTCGGTGCCCGACCGCACCGCGGACACCTACGCGTTGACGGTCGACGGCCTGGTGGAGCGCCCGACCACCCACCGGCTCGCCGACCTCCGGACGATGCCGCAGCGGCGGCTGGTCCGGGACGTCCAGTGCGTGACCGGCTGGCGCGTCCCGGACACGCCGTTCGAAGGCGTGCCGCTCGCGCACCTGCTGGACGAAGCCGGAGTCCGGCCCGGGGCGCGGGCGGTGCAGTTCACCTGCTTCGACGGTGCGTACACCGAGAGCCTCACCCTGGAACAGGCCCGGCGTGACGACGTCCTGATCGCACTGAAACTGCAGGACGCCCCGATCACGCACGCCCACGGCGGCCCGGTGCGGCTCTACGTCGCGCCGATGTACTTCTACAAGTCGGCGAAGTGGCTGTCCGGCATCACCGTCACCGACGCCGTCCGCCCCGGCTACTGGGAGGGGAACGGCTACGACATCGACGCGTGGGTCGGCCGCTCCAACGGGAGGGACGATGCGCCGACCGGCTGACCTCGTCCTCCGGTTCACCCGCGCCGAGCGCTGGGTCCACCGCACCACCGCCACCCTGATGCTCGTGTGCCTGGCCACCGCGGCCTGCCTCTACCTCGCGCCGCTCGCCGAACTGATCGGACGCCGACGCCTCCTGGCCACCGTCCACGTCTGGTGCGGCCTGGCGCTGCCCGTCCCGCTGCTGCTCGGCCTCACCACCCGGGCCCTCCGGGCGGACGCGTCCCGCCTGAGCCGCTTCACCCCCGCGGACCGGACCTGGCTGCGCGCCGTCCGCACCCGCCTGGCGGTCCGCCCCGCAGGCAAGTTCAACGCCGGCCAGAAGTTGTACGCGCAGTGGACGCTCGGATCGATGCTGGTCATCCTGGGCACCGGCCTGCTGATGTGGCTCACCCACCTCTCACCGCCGGCCTGGCGGACCGGAGCCACCTTCGTCCACGACTGGTTCGCGCTGGCCATCGCCACCGTGACCGCCGGGCACATCCGGATGGCGATGGGGGACCGTGAGTCACGGCTGGGCATGCGCACCGGCCTGGTCGACCGCCAGTGGGCCGAACGCGAGCACCCGCACTGGCAGCCCGAGCCCGCCCCGGCAGAACCCGCCGGGGCGCCGGCACCGCCGGAACCGCCGGGAACACCGGAACCGCCGGGAACATCGGAACCACCGACGTCACCGCAACCACCGACGTCATCGGAGCCACCCGAACGAGCCCGGCCCGTCTGATCCGCCGGCGAACGACGGCGTCCCGCCCCGACCGGCCCATCCCCACGTGCGCCCGCCACGCCGCCCTGGTGAGCTGGGCCGGGAGCCGTGACCCGCCCGGCCTCCCCGCCGAACCCCGGGAGAAATCCGTGCCGGACCCATCGACGTCGTACGCCGACCTGCGTGCCCTGGTCATCAACTGCACCCTCAAGCGCTCCCCGGAACGCAGCCACACCCAGGGCCTCATCGACGTCAGCACCGGCATCCTGAAACGCCAGGGCGTCGAGGTCGAGGTGCTGCGGGCAGTGGATCTCGACATCGCGACCGGTGTCTGGCCCGACATGACCGAACACGGATGGGAGACCGACGAGTGGCCGGTCATCTACTCCCAGGTCATGTCCGCCGACATCCTCACGCTGGCCGGACCCGTGTGGCTGGGAGACAACTCCTCCGTGATGAAGAAGGTCATCGAGCGGCTCTACGCGTGCTCCTCGATCCTCAACTCCCAAGGCCAGTACGCCTACTACGGCCGGGTCGGGGGCTGTCTCATCACCGGCAACGAGGACGGCGCCAAGCACTGCGCGATGAACGTCCTCTACAGCCTGCAGCACCTGGGCTACACCGTCCCGCCGCAGGCCGACGCAGGCTGGGTGGGGGAGGCCGGCCCCGGCCCGTCCTACCTGGACGAGGGCTCGGGCGGTCCGGGCAACGACTTCACCAACCGCAACACCACCTTCATGACCTGGAACCAGCTCCACCTCGCCCGGATGCTCAAGGACGCCGGCGGCATCCCCGCCCACGGCAACCAGCGCTCCGAGTGGGACGCCGGCTGCCGCTTCGACTCCGACAACCCCGAACACCGCTGAAGGCTGTGTGAAGCAGGCAGTGGACGGCGTTCTGGCTGCCCCTCCCATCGTCCGGTGGAGCCTCATTCGGGTGGTCAGCGGGACGGGGCGGAACAGTCGTGTGGGCGCACGCGCCCGCGAGTACGTGGTGGGCGACGCCGTCTGAGGTCCCTGGTCCGGGCCCCTGTGACCTGCGCCCCGGCTCGGGTGCCGGGGTTCAGGGCCGGGCGAGTTCCAGGACGGCGATCCCGCCGAGGACGGTGAACGCCGCCGTTAGCAGATCCGGGCCAGGCTCGGCGAGCTGGCGGCACCGAGGCGAGGGTTGCCCAAGTGGTGCTGGACCGGGGCGCCGAACTGGTGCACCTGAGCGTCAGCGACGTGGCGTCGCCGGCCGGGGCGGCGCCCTCCTCGGTGGTGCGGGCCTGCCGGCGGCTCGGTTTCCGCGGCTTCCAGGAGCTGAAGATCGCCGCCGTCCTGCACGCCCCGGCCTCTCCCCCCGAGCAGCCGGCCGCGGACCCTGACGACCCGGCTGCCGGGGCGCTCGTCGACACCCTGCGCGCCGCCCGGGCGGCCCTGGAAGGCCTCACCGCCACGCTCGGCCCCGACGACCTGCGTGCAGCCGCCGAGCTGCTGAACGACGCCTCCCGGTACTTCTGGTCGGCACTGGGCTGTCCGGCGCCGTGGCGCTGGACTTCGCCTACCGGCTGCGCGCGCTCGGCCTGCCGGTGGACTCCCCGGCCGATCAGCCGATCGCCCCCGGCCGGCTAGGCCGGCTCCGCCAGCTCGGTCAGGACGTACGGGTGGCGGGGCCGCCAGCCCAGGTCGGTGACGGCGCGGCGCCCGGACACGACCTGGTTCAGCGCCAGGGCCTCGGCGAACGGGGCGCCCACGGCCTCGGCGGCCTGCTCCAGCGGCCACGGCTCGGCCCGGCCGGTGCCACCGGCGGCGATGTCGACGGCCGCGGCGAGCGCGGCGACCGGCACCCCCTCGTGGGCCACGCCGTGCAGCACGCTTCCCTCCTCGGCCTTGGTCAGGGCCAGCACGAACAGTTCGGCGAGGTCGTCGACGTGGACCATCGGCCAGCGGGTGGCCGGCGAGCCGACGTACCGGCCGGTGCCGTGCTCCTTCGCCCAGCCGGTCATCAGGCCGGGGATGCCGCCGCCGTGGCCGTACACGATGCCGGGCCGCAGCACTACGGCGCGCACGTCCTCGGCGGCGCTCGCCAGGACGCGCTGCTCGATGCGCGGGCGGTAGCCGACGATGGCGATCGCGTCCGTGGCGGCGTCCTCGCCGACCGCGGTGTCCCCGGTGGCGCCGAGCACCCACACACCGCTGGTGTACACGAATGCCCTTCCCGTGCCGCGCAGCCGCTCGGTCAGCGCGTCCACGGCCGCCGCGTCCACCGTCTCGTCGCCGGTCGGCGTGGCGAGGTTCAGCACGGCGTCGATGTCGTCGGTGACGGCGGCTCGCAGCGAGGCCGGGTCGGCCAGGTCGCCCACGCGCGACGCCACGTCGGGCCCCAGTCGTCCGGCGTCCTTGACGAAGTGGACCACCTGGTGGCCCTCCGCCGTGAGCCGCCGCGTCACGGCGGACCCGATGTAACCGGTGGAACCCAGCACCAGTACCTTCACGTCTGTTCCTTTTCTTCGAGTCCTCGACAACGGGGACGACAACAAGGGCAACAACAGGGACAGCAACAGGGGCACCCGCAGGGGTGACCAGGCGACTTCAGCGAGCCGTACGGCCTGCCGCTTCGCCGGTGCGCAGCACGGTGACGCCGGAGGAGCCCCGGCGGGCGGCGATCGCCTGGACGGGCTGCGCGTACCTCCGGACGGGCGGGGCCCGGGTGGCGGCCGGTGTCACGGCCGGACGAGGCGTCGGTCAGCGGGGATCCGGCCGGGCGCACGGTTCACCCGGCGACGGGCGGCTCCTGCGGGCCGGCGACGTCGAGCAGCAGCTTCGCGGCCACCGTTGCCCCGTCGGTGCGGATCGTGGCGGCCAGGTCCCTCGCCCGTGACCGGGTGCCGGGGGCCAAGGGCCGTGCCGAGTCCGGGCATCGGCTCGACGTCCCCGCGCGAACCGTACGCCACCAACAACACACGCACGTCATGACTCCCGATGGTGTTCATGGATTCCGGCCTCGACCGGTCGACTGCCGTCCGAGGTCTTGCCGTAGCCGAGGGACTCGACGATCAAGCCGTCCCGGACGAGTGTGAGCGTCACGCCGCGGACCGTGTCGGCCGGGCCGTCGCCGAAGCGGCACCGCCAGCGGACCGTCGCCCGCTCACCGGTGATGACGACGGCCTCCGGCTCGTACTGCCTGGTGCGGTCCTCGGCGAGTGCCCGGCACAACTCCAGGCACGCGGCGCGGCCTTCGTAGCGGGCCCCGTCGGGGGCCGGCTGTTTCGCCTCCATCACGCAGTCGTCGGCGAGTAGGTCGGCGAGCAGCGAGGCGTCGTGATGGAGGAAGGCGCGATTGAAGCGGTGGACGACCTCGGCCGTGGTGCGGAACGACATGCTTCCTCTTCCCGGCCCGTCAGGCCGGGCCTCTGCCCGGTCCGTCAGACCGGACCGTTGATCGCGTGTTCCGCGGCGCGGCTGACGTGTTCCCAGGCCGCCCAGGTGTCCATGCGGGTGCGGGCGATGTCGAAGGCGAGGTCGTAGACCATGCTGCCGAGGAGGAGGCGCAGCGGCGGCTCGTCGCTGTCGACCAGGGTGAGAAGCGCGGTCGCGGCGAGTTGCGGGTCGCTGTCGACGGAACCTTCGGCGAACTGCTCGGCCAGCTTCTCCCGCAGCGGCGCGTACGCCTCCAGGGGGCTGGTGCTGCGCATCGCGGTGTAGAGGTCGGTCCAGTAGCCGCCGGGCTGGAGGATGCTCACCTTGGCCCCGAAGGCGGCGGCCTCCGCGGCGATGGCCTCGCTGAGGCCTTCCAGGGCGAACTTGCTGGCGCTGTAGAGGCCGGTGCTGGGGAAGCCGCCCAGGGCGGCGATGCTGGAGACCTGCACGAGGTGGCCGGATCCCTGTTCGCGCAGCACGGGCATGACGGCCTGGCTCACCCAGAGGGCGCCGAAGAAGTTGACGTCCAGCTGGGCGCGTGCCTCGGCTTCGGTGAACTCCTCGACCATTCCCATCGAGAGCATGCCGGCGTTGTTGACGACGATGTCGAGCCGCCCGAAGTGGCCGACGGCCTCGGCGACGGCGGCGAACACGGCGTCCCGGTCGGTCACGTCCAGCGTCAGGGGCAGGACCTGGCCGGGGTGGGTGCTCGCGAGCTCGTGCAGCGCGGTCGTGGTGCGGGCGGCGACCACGATGCGGTCGCCGGCCGTCAGGGCTGCCCGGGCGAAGGCGCGGCCGAGACCGCGGCTGGCGCCGGTGATGAACCAGACGCGGCTGGTGGGTTTGGCTGGGGCGGGCACGGGCGGTGCTCCTGTCCGGGAGATGGTGGGGTGTCGGGTGGCCGGGCGGCCCCGGCACGCTGGTCAGGCTCGGCGTGCGCTCCGCACGGCGAGGGTGGTGAGGAGGGTGAGGAGGGCCCCGGTCGTCAGGACACCGCTCGTGCTGAGGTCGGTGGCGACGATTCCTCCGAGCAGGGCCCCGAGGGCGATGGCCAGGTTGTAGACGGAGGTGTTCAGGGCGGTGGCCGCCTCGGCCGAGTCGGGCGCGGCCTTGAGGATCCACGTCTGGACGCCGACGGGCACGCCGCCGAAGGCCAGTCCCCATCCCATCAGCAGCAGGGTCCCGCCGACCGGGGTGCGGCCGGCGAGGGGAAAGACCGCGAGGACCGCGGTGAGCAGGACGCTGACGGTGACGATGGTCGCACGGACGTTCCGCTCCGCAGCCGCACCGGCGAGGAAGTTGCCGAGGATGCCGGCGACGCCGAAGCCGAGCAGGAGCGGGCCGATCGCGCCCTCGTCGATCCCCGAGACGGTCCGCAGGATCGGGCTGACGAAGGTGAAGGCCGCGAAGTGGCCGCCGACCAGGAGGAACGTGGCGATGACGCCGGCGCGTACCACGGGGTGGCGGAACTGCTCCGGCAGTGTGCGCAGTTGGACGACCTGTCGGGCGGGCATCGAAGGCAGCAGGAGGAGCAGGCCCACCAGCACGAGGAGGCCCAGTGCGCCCGCGGCCAGGAACGCGGTGCGCCAGTCCGCGAGACCGCCGATCAGCGTTCCGGCCGGTACGCCGAGGACGTTGGCCGCCGTCGCGCCGCCGAAGACCAGCGAGACGGCCCGGGGGACGAACCGGTCCGGGACCAGCCGTACGGCGAGCCCGGCGGCGAGCGACCAGAAGCCGCCGATGCTGATCCCGACGAGGAAGCGCGCGCCCAGCAGGACGGTGAAGTCGGGTGCCACGGCGGACAGTCCGTTGGCCAGGACCATCAGGGTGATCAGGCCGATCAGCGCGACCCGCCGGTCGAGCCGTCCGATGGCCACCGGAAGCAGCGGCGCCGTGACGGAGGCGACCAGGCCGGGGACGGTGACCATCAGGCCTGCGGTGCCCTCGGAGACGTGGAGCGATCCTCCGACGAGGGGAAGCAGTCCCACCGGCAGTGATTCGACCGTCACCAGTGCGAACGTCCCGACCGCCATGGTGGCGACGGCGAGCCAGCTCGTGAGAGGCACCCGGTCGCCGTCCGATGTGGTGGGTGACTTCTCGGTGTCGACGACGGTCATGGCACTCCGGTCCGTTGGGGGGTGGGTCTGTTGACGATCCTTCAGTCGATCGCGGAAGCCATCAACGCCCAAGATCAGTAGGATCCGATAAATCAGGCTTATGGCGGGGGTTCGGCGGCGGATGGACATACGCGACATCGAGTTGTTTCTGACCTTGGCGGAGGAGCTGCACTTCGGCCGGGCGGCCGCCCGGCTGCACCTCACCCAGGCGCGGGTCAGCCAGGTGATCGCCCGTCAGGAGCGGCAGATCGGCGGTCTGCTGTTCGACCGCTCCAACCGCCGCCAGATCCGCCTGACCCCGCTCGGCCGACAGCTGTGCGCCGATCTGCGGCCGGTCCATGCGGACCTGCGGGACAGCCTCGAACGTGCCCGGTTGGCCGCCCGCGGCAGGACCGCCCGTCTGCGGGTCGGCATGATGCCCTTCAACGTGCCCGACCTGCACCACTACTGGGAGGGGTTCCGCTCCCGCCACCCCGAGTGGGAGCTGCAGATACGCAGGGCGCCCTACGTCGAACCGTTCGAGCGGCTCCGCGACGGCGACATGGACGTCTTCGTGACCTGGCTACCGGTGGACGAGCCCGATCTCACCATCGGCCCGGTCCTCTTCCACGACCCCCGCGTGCTCGCCGTCGCCGCGGACCACGCACTCGCCGGACGATCCGAGATCCCGGTCGAGGCGCTGGGCGACTTCGGCCATGCCATGCCCCCCGCGATGCCCGACCAGTGGGAGGACAGCTACCTGTCGTTCTACACGCCCCGCGGCAAGGTGATCGAACGCGTCGAGTCGGCCACCAACGCCGATGAGCTGATCAATCTCGTCATCACCGGCGAGATCGTCCACCCCTTCCCGTCCCACGTCACCCGCTACTGGTCCATGTCCCACGTGCAGTTCGTCCCCCTTCCCGAGATGGGGACGATTCCCTACGCCCTGGTGTGGCGCCGCGACACCGAGAACGAGCTCGTCCGGGCCCTCGCCCGGACCGTCCGCGACATCGGCGCGCTGCACTTCTGAGCGCACCCGTGCGCGGATCGCCGGCGCTCCGGCAGCACTCTGAGCGAATACGGTCACGGCACCGGAGGACGGTGCACCGGGCCGTCCTTCGGGGGCTGAGGGAACCCCCGAACACCGCTGCGCCGCTGCGTGCCGGCGTCCCCGTCCGCCACCGCCCCGACATGGGGGTGAGCCCGAGCGCGCGAGCCCGGGCGGTGGCGGTGCTCGTCGCGCCCACCAGGGCGAGGAGGGTCAGGACCAGTGCGCCGAGGATCCTCCTCGGCGCAACAGGCCGCTGTACGTAGTGCTCCGGCACGGTGTCACCTCTCGTGGTCGGGAACTGTTCGCGAAGTGTCTGCGAGTTGTTGCTGCTCGCCGGTCACGTCACGGTGTCCAACACGTTCGGCCTGCCCGTCACCTGGTAACGGACCGGGTCGACGGGTGAATCCGCCTACCGTGTCCGGGACTTGGTGCGGCTCCATGATGGAGCGGCGCGCCGCATTGGTTCAACGCTCCAAGTTGGAGCATCGCTCCAACTGTGTCATATTCGGACCATGCCAACACGAGCGCGCCGGACCCAGCGGCGTAACCAGGTGCTCTCCCGGGAGCAGATCATCGACGCCGCGATCGGCCTTCTCGATGCCGGTGGCGAGGGCGCCCTGACCGTCCGGGCGATGACCGATCGCCTGGCCACCGGGTCAGGGGCGATCTACTACCACGTCGGCAACCGGGACGAACTGCTGGACGCGGCGACGGAGACCGTCATCACCGCGGCTCTGGCGACCAGGCCCGCCGGGGCACAGGCCACGCCCGCGGACGAGATCCGCGTCGTCGCCCTGGCCCTGTTCGACGCCATCGCCGAACACCACTGGCTCGCCACGCGGTTGATCCTCCAGATCGTCCGCAACCCCGTCGGCCCGGTGACGGTGGGCATCTTCGAAAGGCTCGGCCGGCAGGTGGGCGCCCTGGGCGTCCCGCAGGCCCGATGGTTCGACGCCGCCTCGACGCTCGTGCACTACATCCTCGGCGCGATCAGTCAGAACGCCCGCGTCGAGGGGGACACCTCGGGCATCGACCCCGAAGCCGACCGCGAGGAGCTCTTCGACGCGACCTCGCGGGCGTGGCAGGAACTCGACGCCGAGTCCCACCCGTTCCTGCACGCCATCGTCGGCCAGATCAGGGAGCACGACGACCGCGAGCAGTTCCTCACCGGTATCGCCGTCGTCCTCGACGGCCTCACCCGCCTGCGCTGACCCCGCTGCACCGGGCCGGGCAGCCGACTGGACTTCTGTGAAGGGAAATCTCTCATGCATGACGTGGTCATCGCGGGTGGCGGCCCGGTCGGCCTGTTCCTGGCCGGCGAACTGGCCCTGTCCGGCTGCTCGGTCCTGATCCTCGAACGGGACCGGGACCTCACCTCGCCGCTGAAGGCGCTGCCGTTCGGCATGCGGGGCCTGAACGCCGGCTCGGCCGAGACGTTCCACCGCCGCGGCCTGCTGGAAGCGATGGTGGAGGCCTCCGGCGCCGACCGGAAGGAGGTCGGTGCGGACCCCGACGCCAGTGAAGCGCCCGCTCCCCGCGACGTGTCCCACTTCGCGGGCATGGGCCTGGACGCGGGTGGCATCGACGCGTCCGCTCTGCCGTTCCGGCTGCCCGGTCCGGCGATGGCAGGGTTCATGACGAGCCTGGAGGCCGTCTCGACGGTGCTCACCCGGTGGGCCGCCTCGCTCGGCGTGGAGATCGTCCGGGGTGCTCCCGTCACCGCCGTGACGCAGGACGCCGACGGTGTCACCGCCACCGCCGGCGGACAGCAGTACCGGGGGCGCTGGCTGGTGGGCTGCGACGGCGGGCGCAGCGCGGTGCGCGAACTCGTGGGCTTCGACTTCGTCGGCACCGACCCGCTGTTCACCGGCTACGTCGCCAAGGTCACCTTCGCCGACCCCCGGCAGCTGCCGCTCGGCTTCAACCTGACGCCGACCGGCATGTACCTGCGCACGTCCTTCGAGGGCCATCTGGGCATGAACGACTTCGACGGCGGCACCTTCGACCGCTCCCAGCCGCTGACCCGCGAACACCTCCAGGCGGTCCTGCGTCGCATCTCCGGCACCGACGTGACGCTGACCGACGTCGAGCTGGCCTCCAGCTTCACCGACCGTGCCATGCAGGCCACCAGGTACCGGAAGGGCCGCGTCCTGCTCGCCGGTGACGCCGCGCACATCCACTCGCCGCTTGGCGGCCAGGGCCTCAACCTCGGCATGGGCGACGCCGTCAACCTCGGTTGGAAGCTCGCCGCCACCGTCCACGGCACCGCGCCCGAGGGCCTGCTCGACACCTACACCGACGAGCGCCATCCCATCGGCGCCGCCGTCCTCGACTGGTCCCGCGCCCAGGTCGCCACCATGAAGCCGGGCCCCAACGCCCCCGCCCTGCGCAAGCTGGTCCTCGACCTGCTGAGCACCCCCGGCGGGGTCACCCACGTGTACCGGCAGACGTCGGGACTGTTCGACCGCTACGACCTGGGCGGCGAGCAGCCGCTCGTCGGCCTGAGCGCCCCCGACTTCCGCTTCCAGGAAGGCGCCCGCCTCGGTGAACTGCTGCGCCGGGGCCGGGGCGTGCTCCTGGACTTCGGCCGCGACCGTGCGCTGCAGACCGCGGCGGAGGGCTGGGCGGGCCGGATCCACTACGCGGCCGGACCGGTGCGCAACGACCTCGGATTCACCGCCCTGCTCATCCGGCCGGACGGCATCGTGGCGTGGGCGGACGACCACGCCGACACCGAAGCGTTCCGGCGGGCCGCGACCCGCTGGCTCGGCCACCCGCATACCTAGAGGCCCTGTCCGGTCCGGCCCGGTCCGGCTTGGTCCGGTCCGGGCAGCGTCGTCGACCACCGTCCGGGCCGGGTTCCCGCGTGCCGTGTGCCGCGTGCCGCGTCCCCGATTCCCGGCCGGCCAGGGCGCTTTCGCCCGCCCCGTACGGGCGGTGCGGAGGGGGCCGCGGTGTGCGAGCCGTTACGGCGTCGTCGGTTCCGGCGGAGCCGTTCAGGATTCCTGCCGGCACCGCGCTCGTGGTCGGCGCCCCTGATGGCCAACTGGCGGGTTGGATGCTTCGTATCCTGGTCGCATGGCATGGGACACCACGAAGACCAGGAGGCTCCTGCTGGAGGCCGCCGTGGACGAGTTCGCCGCGTACGGGCCCGAGGGCGCGCGGATCGACCGGATCGCGGCCGCGGCAGGGGTCAACAAGGAACGCATCTACCCGTACTTCGGCGGCAAGCGGCAGCTCTTCGACGCCGTGGTGCAGCGCGAGCTGGAGCAGCTCGCCGCCGCCGTGCCGATGGAGGGGGCGGATGGGTGCCCGGTGCAGCTCCCGGAGTACGCGGGCCGGGTGTTCGACTACCACCTCGCCCACCCGCACCTGCTGCGCCTGCTGCAGTGGGAGGCGTTGTACGGCGACGCGAACGCTCCGGTCGCGGGCGAGGAGCGGCGTGCCGCCTACTACGCCGAGAAGGTCGCCGCCGTCGCCAGGGCGCGCCGGGAGGGGGAGGGCTCCGCGCGGGTCGGTGTGCCGCTGCCGCCCGGGGAGTTGCTGCTCGCGGTCGTGGCGCTGGCCGGCTGGCAGTTCGCCGTGCCGCAGCTCGCCCGCATGATCCTCGGTGGGACGACCGGTGAGGACCCGGCTGGTGAGGACCCGGCCGGCCGTCGGGCCGTCGTCGTGGAGCTGGTGCGCCGCCTGGAGTCCTGATCCGCCCGGACCCCATCTCCAACTCGCTGGTTGGAGATGGGGTCTCTTCGCGCTAGTCTCCAACTCGCCAGTTGGAAATTTCCGAACCGGGAGCTCCCATGACGCACGCCTCCGCACGCCCGAACGCCGCCCTGGTGCTGATCGAGTTCCAGCGCGAGTGGCTCGACCCCGAGCACGGCCGCCTCAACCACCTCGTCGAGGACCGCGACCTGCTGGACGCCGCCGTCCGCGGCGCGGCCGTCGCCCTGGCCGCCGCCCGTGCCCACGGTGTCCCCGTCGTGCACGTGCCGCTCGTCCTCACCCCTGGCGCCCCGGAACTCGCGGGCTGGACACCGGCCCGCCTGGGCCTGCGCGCGGCGATCCCGAAGGCCGGCACCTGGATCGAGGGTGACCCCGGCACCGAGTTCGCCGCGGCGTTCCGGCCCGCCCCCGGCGAGACGGTCGTGCGTGGCCGCGCCGGCGCCAGCGCCTTCGCCGGGTTCTCCGACCTCGACCTGATCCTGCGCCGCCTCGGCGTCACCGACCTGTACCTGGGCGGCTTCGCCACCCACGTGTGCGTCGAGTCCACCCTGCGCGAGGCGCACGACCGCGGCTACACCGCCCACGTCATCCACGACGCCTGCGCGGCCTTCACCCGCGCCCAGCAGGACCACGTCCGCGAACACGTGATTCACCACTTCGGAGCCGAGACCGACGCCGCCTCCTTCGCCGCCGCACTCGATGCCGCGCAGCAGTTCCTCGCGATCGACCGCCTCGAAGCAGGTGCGTGAGCGGCTGTCGGCATCGCGCCATCCTGTTCGTGTAACGACCGTCACAAGAGGGGCGTCAAGGCCGCAGGCCTTGCGGTGCGGCGGTCGTCCGGGCGAAGGATCTTCGGTTTCCGCGCGCAGGATTCACAGCGAACCGAAGCTCTGGCTTCTGTAGAAGATGCAACATCTTTCACACGACCGTCTTGAAATGATCACTTCTGGCCCTCAGGCCGATCACACATCCGAGTTGTTCGCGTACGCCTGGTAGGAATGATTTCGAGCGGGCCGATCGCCGGTAGATCGCCCTGACCAGCGCCGACGACGCGTCCGGCAGTCGCCGTTGCCGACCGGTCCGCGAAGAACGGGGGGCACTGAAAGTTCTTCACCATCTCCATCTGGGGGGCACAGTCATGTCCGAAGACACCACCACCGAAATCACCCGCCGGCGGATGCTGCAAGGCGCCGTCGTCGCGACGGCCGTCGCCACGGGCACGGTCGTCCTGGGCCTCACCGGCCCTGCCGTGGTACCTGCCAGCGGCGCCGACACGCAGAGCGGCGAAAGCTTCGACGAGGTCTTCCGCGGCCGCCGCATCCAGGGCATGCCGATGCGCGGCGAGGGCCACCACGCGATGAGCGGCTACGCGGTGCTGATCGACGGCCGCGAACTGCACGTGATGCGCAACGCGGACGGCACCTGGATCAGCGTCATCAACCACTACCAGACCTTCACCACGCCGCGCGCGCTGGTCCGGGCCGCCGTCAACTCCCTGGCCGGCGCCGACCTGGCGCCGCTCGCCGCCTGACTCCGGACCGCACTCCGGCCTCCGCACAGACCACCCTCAAAGGAATTCCCATGGCAGTCCGCAAGAGCCAGGCGACCCTGACGGCCGCCGAGAAGCGCGCCTTCGTCAACGCGGTCCTGGAACTCAAGCGCCGCGGTGCGTACGACGCGTTCGTCAGCACGCACAACGACTTCATCATGAGCGACAACGACACCACCGAGCGCACCGGCCACCGCTCGCCGTCCTTCCTGCCCTGGCACCGCAGTTTCCTGCTGCGCTTCGAGCGGGCACTGCAGGCGATCGACGCCACCGTCACGCTCCCGTACTGGGACTGGACCACCGACCGCACCCCGAACTCCTCGCTCTGGGGCCCGGACTTCCTCGGCGGTGACGGCACCGGCACCAACGGCCGGGTGACCACCGGCCCGTTCGCGCAGGGCTCCGGCAACTGGACGCTCACCGTCAGGCCCGACACCCGCAACTTCCTGGTCCGCCAACTGGGCCAGGGCGGAGAGGACCTGCCGACCAGGGCGGACGTGGACGCCGTGCTGGCGATCGACACCTACGACGCCGCGCCGTTCAACAGCTCCAGCACCGGTTTCCGCAACAACCTGGAGGGCTGGGTGGGCGTCAACGTGCACAACCGGGTGCACGTCTGGGTCGGCGGCACCATGAGCACCGGAATGTCGCCCAACGACCCGGTGTTCTGGATGCACCACTGCATGATCGACCGCCTCTGGGCCGGCTGGCAGAGCCGCCACGCGGGCCAGGGCTACCAGCCGGTCCGCCGCACCAGGAACGTGGTCGCCCTGAACGACACCATGAAGCCGTGGAACGACGTCACCCCGGCCGACCTGCTGGACCACACCAAGTTCTACACGTACGACAGCGCGTACTGATCCGGCCGGTGCGGGGCGGGGGCCGGAGCAGTGGTTGACGCTCCGGCCCCCGGTGCCGGCTCGGCCGGGAGCGGGCGGCGGTGCTCAACGGAATGCTTATGGACCGTCAATGACGGTCGGCCACCGTGGACTTCAGCGCGGACCACCCGGTCGGCGCAGCACCGATCAAGGAGGATCCGCTCCGTGAACACGATCAAGAAGGCAGTGCTCGGCTCGGTGGCCGTCGGCGCGCTGCTGCTCTCCGCCGCCCCCGCGGCCTCGGCCGCCGACGGTCGGCAAGCGGCCCAGGGACCGGCGGTGGCGCAGGCGGCGCGCAGCACCGACGTGTCGCTCTACAACGGCACCAAGGACGTGATCTATCGGAACTACACCTCGCTGTCACACGGCGTCTGGGGCAGCGTGACCCCGCCGGACGCCATCAAGGCCGCCGACACGGTCTCGTGGAGCTCGGAGTCCTCCGGCTTCATGACCGGGACCGAGGGCGAGGTGCGGTACCAGCTGCGCACCGGCGAGGCGGTGATCCACTGGGACAACCCGTTCGCCGGCAGCAACAGCTACAGCTGCACCGTTCCCGGTGGCTACACGTGCAGCTGGACCGGTGGCAAGGGCGACAACGCCTCGGTCGCCTTCACCATCGGCGGTGCCCCGGCCAGTGTGGCCGCCGACCGCCAGGCCGAGCAGGCCCCCGCCGTCGCCTCGGCGGTCAGGAGCACCTTCGTGACGCTGCAGAACCGCACGCCGAGCGTGCTGGAGCGCACCTCCGCCGTGCTGGACCACGGCACCTGGAGCGAGAACCTGTTGCCGCAGGACCGGGTGTTCCCGATGGACAACGGCCGCTGGCAGTCGGAGTCCAACGGCCTCATGACCGGGACCGAGGGCAGGGCCGTCTACAACATGTTCAACGTGGGCAACGTCGAGATCTGGTGGGACAACCCGTACGTCGGCAGCAACAAGTACAGCTGCACCGTCCCCCAGGGCTACACCTGCAGCCAGGACGGCGGGAGCGGCGACAACGCCTTCGTCACCTTCACCGTGCAGAAGGGCTGATCCGATGCGAGGTCTCCTCCGTACCCGCCCGGGCTTCAAGGCCCTGACCGCGGCCGCCGTCGCCGCCCTGACCCTGGTGCCGGTGGCCACGGCCGAGGCCGTTGCCGCCCCTGCGCCGCCCGCCGTCCGGGCCGCCGTCGCGCAGGCGAACATCGACGACGGCCAGTCCTACGTCCTCGCACCGCAGCAGGCGCCCGACCAGTGGCTGGGCGAGAACGGCTGGAACGACATCGTCGCCCAGACCAGCAGGCTCTGGTACGGGGCGCAGCAGTACAGCCACGCCCTGTGGACCGCCCGGGTCAGCGGCGGCGTCGTCGGGCTCGAGAACGCCGAGTTCCACGGCAGCCTCCAGGACGACAACGGGGCCGTGGAGGCGAACTGGGGCAACGGTGACGCGTTCGGCTGGACGGCCGTCGCCGGCCCCAGCGGCTCCGTCGCGCTCCAGAACCGGGCCACCGGCCGCTACCTCGCGCTGAACGCCGCGAACGCCGCCGTCATGGCCACCGGCATCTACTACTGGTACCTCGTCAACGCCCACGCGTAGCGGATCTCCCGCCGCCCCCGACCGCGCCACGCGGTCGGGGGCACCCGTGCGTTCCCGGGACGTCCTCCGGGAGCACGTACGCCCGTTCCCCGGCCCTCGACGCCGAACGCCGGTGGGCCGGCTACGGGCGCCGCGGCGGGGCTCAGGACCTGATGGCCGCGCCCGCCCAGGCGCGGTTGCCGAGGAGGGTCTTGATGTCCGAGGCCAGGCCGTTGTCGGGGTTCACCAGGAAGCCGAGCTCGTAGAGGGTGTTCTTGTCCCAGTTGGTGGTGAGCAGCCGGATGGGCACGTCGCCGGGGTGGGCCTGGAGGGCGAGCTTGAGTTCGGCCACGACGTCGGGGGTGATCCGGGAGGCGGGGACGGTGATGTGGACGGGTGGCTTGGTGCCGAGTTCGGCGGAGGAGACGTCGAGGGTGGTGATCTCCTGGCCGAAGACGCTCAGTGAGCCGTCGCGCTCGTTGAGGCGGCCGCGGACCGAGACCACGTTGTCCTCGATCATCTGCTCGGCCATCAGGTTGTAGGTGGCGGGGAAGAACAGCACCTCGACCGAGCCGTCGCGGTCGGCGAGGGTGATGATCGCCCAGGCGTTGCCCGCCTTGTTGATGCGCCGGTCGACGCCGGTGATCAGGCCGGAGAGGCGGACCTCGCCCTCGGAGCGGCCGGAGCCGAGGAGTTCGGCGATCGAGGTGTCGCGGTTCTGGGAGAGGATGTGCTCGGCGCCGTCGAGCGGGTGGCTGGAGACGTAGAGGCCGAGCATCTCGCGTTCCAGGGCGAGGAGTTGGCGCCGGGGCCACTCGTTCTCGCTGAGCTGGAAGTCCAGTCCGATGCCCGGTCCGTCGTCGCCGGTGTCGAGGGCGCCGAACAGGTCGTCCTGGCCGATGGCCTGTTGCTTCTTCACCCCGGTGACGGCGTCGATGGCGCTCTCGTGGACGGTGCTGAGCGAGAGCCGGGTGTGGCCGAGCGAGTCGAAGGCGCCCGCCTTGACCAGGGAGTCGACGGTGCGCTTGTTGCAGACCACCAGCTCGACCTTGTCGAGGAAGTCGGCGAAGGAGGTGTACTTGCCCTGTTCCCCGCGGGTGCGCACCAGGGACTCGATCACCGGCACGCCCACGTTGCGCACCGCCTTGAGGCCGAAGCGGACGTCACTGCCGACAGCGGTGAAGTCGACCACCGACTCGTTGACGTCGGGGGAGAGGATCTTGATGCCCATCTGCCGGCACTCGGCCAGGTAGACGGCCATCTTGTCCTTGTCGTCGGCGACGGAGGTGAGCAGCGCGGCCATGTACTCGGCCGGGTAGTTGGCCTTGAGGTAGGCGGTCTGGTACGAGACCAGGCCGTACGCGGCGGAGTGCGACTTGTTGAACGCGTAGCCGGCGAACGGGACCAGGACGTCCCACACCGCCTGGATCGCCGCGTCGGAGTAGCCGCGCTCCTTGCAGCCCGCGTGGAAGGGCACGAACTCCTTCTCCAGCACCTCCTTCTTCTTCTTGCCCATCGCGCGGCGCAGCAGGTCGGCCTGGCCGAGCGAGTAGCCGGCCAGCACCTGGGCGGCTCGCTGGACCTGCTCCTGGTAGACGATCAGGCCGTAGGTGGGGCCGAGGACGTCCTTGAGCGGTTCCTCCAGCTCGGGGTGGATCGGGACGATCTCCTGCTGGGCGTTCTTGCGCAGCGCGTAGTTGGTGTGCGAGTTCATGCCCATCGGGCCGGGCCGGTACAGCGCGGAGACGGCGGAGATGTCGGCGAACTCGGTGGGCTTCATCAGCTTGAGCAGGGCGCGCATGGGGCCGCCGTCGAGCTGGAACACGCCCAGGGTGTCGCCGCGGGCCAGCAGCTGGTAGGTGGTGGGGTCGTCGATCGGGATCTTCTCGATGTCGACGTCGATGCCCCGGTTGGCCTTCACGATCTTGATGCAGTGGTCGATGATGCCCAGGTTCCGCAGACCCAGGAAGTCCATCTTGATCAGGCCCATGGCTTCGCAGGACGGGTAGTCGAAGCCGGTGATGATCACGCCGTCCTTGTCCCGCATGTGCAGCGGGATCAGGTCGAGCAGTGGGGTGGAGGACAGGATGACGGCGGCGGCGTGCACACCGGTGCCGCGGATCAGGCCCTCGATGCCCCGCCCGGTGTCGATGATCTTCTTGACGTCGGGCTCGTTCTGGTAGAGCGCCCGGATCTCGGTGCCCTCGTTGTAGCGGGCGTGCTTCTCGTCGAAGAGGTCGGCGAGCGGGACGCCCTTGCCCATGACGTCCGGGGGCATCGCCTTGGTGATCCGGTCGCCCATCGAGAACGGGTAGCCGAGGATGCGGTTGGCGTCCTTCACGGCGGCCTTGGCCTTGATCGTGCCGAAGGTGTTCACCTGGGCCGTGTACGCGGCGCCGTACTTCTCGGTCACGTAGCGGACCATCTGGTCGCGCTGGCGGTCGTCGAAGTCGATGTCGACGTCCGGGGGGTTGATGCGCTCCGGGTTGAGGAAGCGCTCGAACAGCAGGTCGTGTTCCAGCGGGTCCAGCTGGGTGATGCCGGTCAGGTAGGCGACCATCGAGCCGGCCGCCGAACCGCGGCCCGGCCCGACCGGGATGCCGTTGTCCCGCCCGTACTGGCAGATGTCGGCGACCACGAGGAAGTAGGCGTCGAACCCCATCGGGGTGATCACGCCCATCTCCAGCTCGATCCGGTCCAGCACCTCCTGGCTCGGGCTGTCCCCGTAGCGGTGCTGCAGCCCGACCTCGATCTTCTTGCGCAGGTACGAGGCCTGGGTCTCTCCCTCGGGCACGTCGAACTGCGGCATCCGGTCGACGTAGGTGAAGACCTCCTCGTACGACTCGACCCGCTCGGCGATCGCCAGCGTGTTGTCGCAGGCCTCCGGCAGTTCGCGGAAGAGCTCGCGCATCTCCTCGGCGGTCTTCACGTAGTAACCGGAGCCGTTGAACTTGAAGCGGTTCGGGTCGTCCTTGTTCTTGCCCACGCCGACGCAGAGCAGGCTGTCGTGGGCGTCCGCCTGGTCGGCGGTCACGTAGTGCGAGTCGTTGGTGGCCAGCAGCGGGATGTTCAGCTGCTTGGCCAGCCGGAGGAGGTCCTCGCGGACGTCCCTCTCGATGGAGAGGCCGTGGTCCATCAGCTCCAGGAAGTAGTTCTCCCTGCCGAAGATGTCCTGGTAGGCGCCGGCCGCCCTGACCGCCTCGTCGTACTGCCCCAGCCGCAGCCGGGTCTGCACCTCGCCGGAGGGGCAGCCGGTGGTGGCGATGATGCCGGTCGCGTTGGCGGCGATCAGCTCGCGGTCCATCCGGGGCTTCATGTAGTAGCCCTCCATCGACGCGAGCGAGGAGAGCTTGAAGAGGTTCCGCAGACCGGTGGCGTTCTGCGCCCACATGGTCATGTGGGTGTAGCGGCCGCCGCCGGAGACGTCCTTGCCGCCCTCGCCGTCGGCGCCGCTCGGGCGCTGGCCGCCGGGCGACCAGAACACCTGCTTCTTCAGGAAGCGCGAGGCCGGTGCGACGTACGCCTCGATGCCGATGATCGGCTTCACCCCGGTCTTCGCCGCCGCGTGGAAGAACTCGTACGCGCCGAACATGTTGCCGTGGTCGCTCATCGCGATGGCGGGCATGCCCTGTCTCTCCGCCTCGGCGAACAGCTTGCCGTTCTTCGCCGCCCCGTCCAGCATCGAGTACTCGGTGTGGACGTGCAGGTGCGCGAAGCTGTCGGACACGGCGCTGTGCTCCTCGGGGGGCTCGGGCTGGCAAGCGGCCCAGGCTAGTGGGTCGGCCCGGACGACACGCCGGTGCCGGGCCTTCGGGGCCGGGACCTTGACGATTCTCTCCCACCTCCTGGACGGGGCGTTGACCGGGCGGGCCAGACCACCGGCGACCGGGAGCGCGACCCGCACCTCGCTGAACCGCCGGTGGTGACACACGTGTGCCCGCGGGTCGGCGGGCCACCGTCGGGCCGGAGCGGACGGCCGGGACGCGTGGGTACGGCCGGGCTGCAATCCCGAAGGCCGTCCGAGTGACCGGGGCGTCACCTTCTGTGTGCGGGGGCGCAACGTGTGATGCGATGCCCCCGTGAAATCCGGGGTCGGGCCCGAACGCGACGCCCGCCCCGGGTCCGTGGACGACGGAAGGGAATCCCATGGTGCTCCGCGCGCTGGCCGCGACTGGTGTCGCCGCATCGTTGTTCGGCTCATCGGGCCTCGGCAGCCATCCGGGCCCGCCGCCGACCCCGATCGTCATCGACAGCGTGGCGGTCAACGGGTCCGGCTGCCCGGCGGGGACGGCCGCCGTGTCCGTCTCCCCGGACAACACCGCCTTCACCGTCACCTACAGCAACTACACCGCCAAGGTGGGGCCCGGGACGGCGCCGACCGACTCCCGGAAGAACTGTCAGCTCGGCCTTCTCGTGCACGTCCCCGGTGGCTACACCTACGCGGTCGTGTCCGCCACCTACCGCGGCTTCGCGTCGCTGGCACCCGGTGCGTCCGGGACCCAGCGGGCGAGCTACCACTTCCAGGGCAGCGCCCGCACCACCGAATCGATCCATCACTTCGAGGGCGGGTTCACCAACGACTGGCAGGAGACGGACACGGTGGACGTCGCCGCCCGGGTCTTCGCCCCCTGCGGGCAGGCGCGCAACCTCGACATCGACACGGAACTGCGGGTCGAGGCCGGAACGTCGAGCCCGGGCGCCACCAGCTTCCTGGAGATGGACTCGACGGACGGCAGCATCAAGACCGTGTACCGCCTCGCCTGGAAGCGGTGTCACTGACCTCCCGGCGCCGCGATCGGTGGGGGTGACCGGGCGAACGGCCGCCCTGCCG
>NZ_JBHWCL010000073.1:0-45325 GCF_042735125.1 Kitasatospora sp. NPDC059599
ACGGCGGGGCCGGCCTCCGGCCCCGCCGTAGCGGCCGTGCTCAGGACGCGCAGTCCCGGCAGATGGGCTGACCGTTCTTGTCCTCACCGGCGAGTTGGGCACGGTGGTGGACCAGGAAGCAGGTCATGCAGGTGAACTCGTCCGCCTGCAGGGGCACGACCCGGACCGTGAGCTCCTCCCCGGAGAGGTCGGCGCCCGGGAGTTCGAGCCCTTCGACGGCCTCGGGCTCCACGTCGACGGCGGAACTCTGCTTGTCGTCGCGCTGGCTCTTCAGGGCCTCGATGCTGTCGTCGCTGCTCTCGTCGCCGGTGTCGCGCGGGGCGTCGTAGTCGGTTGCCAAGGTGTTCTCTTCTCCTCAAAGGTCGCATTGCGGCAGGCGGGCGGGCGGGCCCTTCCGGCCGGCCGGAGCGCGGGGTTCCGGCCGGGCGCGTGCTCGTGGACGATCCCGCCCGTGGCGCACCACCATCCCATTGTCGCGCCTGCTCGGCGTGCGAATGCTCCCCGTGCCACGGCCGCCCTGCGCGGGCCGGCCGCCGGAGCACTCCGCGTCGGCGGGGCGGCGGCGGGGGAGGGCGCTCCGGTGAGGCCGGCAGCTCCATTCGCGGCGCCACGGGCTCGCCGGTGACCTCGACCGTCAGCAGCGGCCCCGACACCCCGTCGGCCCGCAGTTCGTACCGGCCGGGCGCGCCGCCGCGGACCAGGTTCGAATAGTCACCGACGGGAGAACGCGGGCGACGGCGATGTCCGGCCGGGTGCACGCCGGGATCCGCACTGCGGCGCGGTGCGGATCCCGGACGGACGGAGCGGGAGAGCGGCCCCGGTCCGGGCGCCTCGTTACGGGAGGGTGATCGTGCCCGGCTTCGCGTTCAGGCCGTGCAGGCAGAGGGTGTACTTCTCGTCACGCCGCTTGTAGGTGAAGTAGCCGTCGGCGTCGGGGTACTTCCGGCACACGGTCTCGCCGTCGACGGTGTCGTCCTCGCGGCTCACGACGCGGGCCTCGGCCCGCGCGTCGGAGCAGGGCACCACGATGACGTCGGGGTTCTTGTCGACGGCGCCGGGCACCAGGACCGGACTGTTGTTGTGGATGCAGTCGCCCGCCTTGGCGAACTCGGGGTCGCCCTTCTCGATGAAGACGATCAGCGAGATCAGGATCACCGGGATGAGCACGCCCAGGATCGTGGGCCGCAGGTACACCGGCTTGCCGGGGTCCATCGGCGGGCGCGGAGCGCCGGGCACGGGCTCCGGCAGCTTGTTGATCTTCAGCCGCTGCGGGATGTTGATCAGCATGATGATCGGGTTGACGATCATCGAGGGAATGCCCCACCAGCCCTGCCAGAGGCTGTCGGAGGTCATCTCGCGGTGCGTGGCGATGCCGCAGCTGCGGCAGAACGGCCCCTGGCGCTTCAGGTACTTCAGGATCACGATGAGGCCCAGGTGCCCGCGGATGGTCGCGCCCACGGCGGGGACGGAACCGCAGTACTGGCAGCCGAGCTGCCCCTCGCCGTAGCCGGGCAGCTCCGGGGCCGCGGCCTCGGGCGCGGCGGGTGCGCCGGCATCGGCGGGCTCAGCAGGCGCGGCGGGCTCAGCGGGCCCGGCGGGTGCTGCGGCAGGGGCGGGCTCAGCAGGCGCGGCGGGCTTGGTGAGTGCGACAGGTTCAGCGGGCTCGGCGCCGTGGGGCAGCTCGGCGGACTGAGTGGAAATGGTGAATCCCCCGTGACGATCAAGAGTGTGTGACTCCGCAACCTACCGCCGCTCGAACACCAGGACGGTCGATCGGGGCCCCCGCGGACGAAAGGTCGCCGAACCGTGATCACAAATCAGTCGATCGGTGCCGAAACTCCTCGGGTGCGAACCGGAACTCGCTGACCTGCGGCGATCGTGCGTTTCGGGCGGCGGGCCGGGCGGCGACCGGCGCGGTCGGAGCGCGGGGCCGGTCGGCCGTACCGGATGCGGCGGGCGCACCGGCGGAACCTCCGGTCGGCTGACGCACCGTCCGGATGCAGTCTGAGAATCGGATGATCCATGAGACGGAGGCGAACTCCGGTGGGATGCTGTGACCTTGGTCCGACCACCGCACCGATCCGGGGGAGCCACCTGTGCCATTGTTCGGCAATCGCAAGAACCTTCCGAAGCCGCTCTGCGACGAACACGGCCCGTGCAAGGCACTGGCCGCGATCTCGGTCTTCGAGGTCCGGGACCGGCTCCGGCTCCTGGTCACCCCGACCCGCGGCCTGGGCCCCGACCCCATGGCCCGGCAGATCGACGACGAGCTGTCGGTCGTCCTGTGCGTGAACGGCGGGAAGCGGGGCGGGAAGACCGAGGCCCTGTCGATAGCCGAGCACGCCGCCGACCAGTGGAGCGTCAGCCGGGCGGAACTCTGGGAGCGGGCCTTCGCCAACCTGGCCACCGAGCAGCTCAACCGACAGTCGTTCAACGCGACCAACGGCGACGTCCTCTACGCCGTCAACGGGACCGGGGTGTGGCCCGGCGCCGCCCAGGCGCTGCGCCTGGAGACCGCCCTGGGCGTGGCCGAGCTGCCCTACGGCGCCCTGGTCACCCTGCCGACGAGCAACGCGTTCTGCGCGGCGCCCATCCGGACCGGCTCGTCACTGAACGCGATCCGGTTCATGATCGACGTGTCGAAGCAGCTCCAGATCAACGATCCGGCCCCGCTGACCTCGTCGATCTTCTGGTACCGGGACGGCTGGCTGGAGAACCTGAACGTCGGCGACAACGGCATGATGCGGCCGTCCGCCCGCTTCCGGGACATGGCGAACGGCCTCCCCGTCGGCTGAGCCCCGTCGGCTGGTCCTCGTCCGGCCGTCCACGTGGCGTGCCCTCTCGGCGCGCCCTCCTCCCGGTTGCCGCCGCCCGGCGCACGGCCCAGATTGGCAGGGACACCGCCCGCTCGGGCGCCCTCCTCGGCGCCGGGCCCGGCGGGTGGGCCGACAGGACGGCGTGGAGAGGTGCGGCGATGAGCACGGTGGAGGAGTCGATCGACGTGGACGTGCCCGTCCGCGTCGTCTACGACCAGTGGGCGACCTTCGAGGACTTCCCGAAGTTCATGGAGGGCGTGGAGCAGGTCAGGCAGCTGGACGACCGCCACGCCCACTGGCGGACCAGGATCGCCGGGCTGTCCCGGGAGTTCGACACAGAGATCGTCGAGCGGGTTCCCGACGAACGGGTCGCCTGGCGCACCACCGGCGAGAGCGTGAAGCACACCGGAACGGTCGACTTCGAACCGCTCGGCGCGAGCCGGACCCGGGTCCGGATGACCATGGTGTTCCAGCCCACCGGCCTGGCCGAGAAGGCCGCCGACAAGCTGGGGGTGCTCGGCGTCCAGGTCCGGGGCGACCTGCGCCGCTTCAAGCGGTTCATCGAGGACCTCTCGGCCGGGACCGGGTCGGGGCCGTCGCCGGAGGACGGCTGACCGCTGACGGCTGACGGCCGGCAGGTGGTGCCGGGGACGGGGTCCGCGCCCCTCCCCCGGCACCGCCCCCAAGCCTTCCCCCGGTCCCGCTGTCCGCCCGGGCGCCGACCGGGCGGACGGCGGTGCCCGCGCCGGGGTCCTCAGGCGCCGGTTCGCTCCCCCGTCTCCCCCGGCTCCCCCGCCCGCCGGGCCCGCTCCTGCCGGTAGGCCTGTGCCCGGGCGAGGTAGTCCTGGTGCTCCTGTTCCTGGTCCGGCGGCAGGTCCGGCTCGTCGGTGGTGGCGAAGAAGCGCACCAGGGCCTCGTTCGCGCTCACGGCGAGTGCTCCGGAGCGGGCGAACATGTCCGACTCGTAGCCGGCCACCGCCGCGTCGAGCCCGATCGCCGCGTCGGGCCCGGCCGCCGCGCCTTGGCCGACCGCCCGGCTGACGGCGTGCGCGAGCTCCGCGCCGTCCAGCATCGCGAGGTTGGCGCCGTGCCCGCCGAAGGGCGCCATCAGGTGGGCCGAGTCGCCGATCAGGGTGATCCCGGGGACGTGGTCCCAGGCGAGCGGGGCGGGCAGCGCGGAGAAGGACCTCGGCACGTAGTCGCCGTCGTTGCGGACGATCAGCGTGCGCATGGCGGCCGACCAGTGGCCGAACTCCCGCGCCAGGTGGGCGCGGATGCTCTCCCGGTCGGTGAGGTCGACGCCGGCCCCGACGTGCCAGTCCGGTGCGGCGCGGAACGCGAGGTAGCCGCGGACCACGCCGTCGCCGTTGCGCTGGAGGATCACGGCGCGGCCGTCGTTGTCGTTGGCGAACATGTGGCCGGCGCCGACGATCCCGGCGACGTCGGGGTGGCGGGAGTCGACGTCGTCGTAGCGGGCGTCCAGGAAGCAGACCCCGAGGTGCTGCGGGACGGCGGCGCTGACCAGGGGGCGGACCTTCGACCAGGCCCCGTCGGCGCCGATCACCAGGTCGGCCTCCACGGTGGTGCCGCCCGCGAACTCCAGGCGGTGCGCGCCGTGACCGAGCGGGGTCACGCGGACGAGCCGGTGGCCCCAGCGCACGGTGCCGGGCCGCAGGTGGTCGAAGAGCAGGCGGCGCAGCCGGCCGCGGTCGATCTCGGGCGCGGCCTCGTCGCCGGGGCGCGGGGTGAACTCCGCCAGCACCGTGCCGTGGTGGTCGCGGCGGGTCTTGGCCTGCCCCTCCGGCCGGGCTCGTGCCGTGAAGGCGTCGAGCAGCCCGGCGTCCGCGAGGGCGATCTGTCCGGAGTCGGCGTGCAGGTCGAGCGTGCCGCCGGGGTCGCGGGAGTCCACGGCGTCGTCGGCGTCGTACACGGTGACCTCGATGCCGTGCCCTTGCAGGACGCGGGCGCAGGTCAGGCCGGCGGGCCCGCCGCCGACTACGCAGATCCGGGGTGTGCTGTTCGTCATCGGGATCTTCCCCTCCGTCGGGTGGCGCGGTTCGCGAACGGGGTCGCGAACGGGTCGCGCATGGGTCACGGCGACACCCTTTAGGTGCAACCGCTAAAAAAGCGTAACAGCTCAACTTTATGATTCGATCCACGAACGCGATAGGGTGGCCCGGTGAGCGAGATGGGGCGCCGAGAGCGCAAGAAGGCAGCCACCCGCCAGTCCCTCGCGGACGCGGCACTGCGGCTGTTCACCGAACGGGGCTACGACGAGGTCGGGGTGCGGGAGATCGCCGACGCGGCCGACGTCTCGGTGACGACGCTCTTCAAGCACTTCCCCGACGGCAAGGAGGCCCTGGTCTTCGACCAGGACGTGGACCGCGAGGCGGCCCTGGTCGCGGCGGTCCGCGAGCGCCCCGCCGATCTGACCGTCCCGCAGGCCCTGCACCGGATGCTGCTCGGCGCACAATCCCGGACGGTCCACGCCGACCCCGGGTTCGACGACTTCCTCCGCCTGATCGACACCACCCCCGCGCTGCGCGAGTACGCCCGCCGGATGTGGCTGCGGCACGAGCACGCCCTGGCCGCCGCGATCGCCGACGACGCCGGACTGGCCGCAGACGACCCGGGCTGCCGGGCGCTGGCCCACTTCGCCCTGGAGGCGCCCGTCCTCGTCCGCGGCACGCAGGACCCCGACGCCGCCCTCGCCCGGGTCTTCGACCTGCTCGACAACGGCTGGCCCGGCACGCGCACCGGCTGACCCCGGCCGCCCGCCCGTCCGTCGGCACCGCCACGCCGGGGAACACCGCACTGTCCCGCACGGACCGGACCGTCCCGCACGGGACCGCGCCATCCCGCACGGACCGCACCGTCCCGTACGGACCGCACCGTACGGACGGCGCCCCGACGACACGCCGGACGGTTCCGGTGCGAACCCAATGACCCTCGCCCGTGCGACAGTTGCGCTCGGCCGAGAGGGTCGAGGGCCGCGGAGCCGACCACGGCCGCCCCGCGCATGAGGGAGAGCGATCGTGCCCGTCGTCCGAACCGCCGTGCTGCTCACCGAGTTTCCCGCCGGGAAGCCGCTCGACCTCCAGGGTGACGCCCCCTGGCACGTCTCCTGCCTCTTCAGCCCCACGCACGGACAGGCGGCGTACTGGCTCAAACAGACCGCCCACGACATGCCGTTCGACGGAGAGGTGTTCGACCGGGCGCTCTTCGAGGATCCGGCCCCCGACCCGTCCGACCGGGAGACGACGGTCCACAGGGTGATCCGCGCGATGGAGGACGACCGGAACACCGACTTCTCGCCCTTCGACGTGGTCGTCGTGGTGCTGGGCCTCCGGGACGGCTACCCGTCGAACGGCGGGTCGACCACCGCCACCTCCCGGCACCGCAGGCACCACGGCATCGTGACCCGGTCAGGCAACCGATTCGACTTCCTCGCCCACGAGTTGGGCCACGCCCTGGGCCTGACGCACTCCTTCGGCGATCGGGCCTTCAAGGATCCCGGGGAGGACTACGGGGGCTGCGCGCACCCGTACTGCATCATGAGCGCGATGGCCTACGGCGACATCGGCGGCCCGTTCATCCCCGCCACCCCCAGGGACGGCCGGCGCGAGCACTCCGCGCTCGGCCCCGGCCTGAACGCGACAGCCGCGCCGGGCCGCGGCTGGATCCACGCGGACACCTACAACCCGGCCGCCGCCGGCCCCGCCGAGTTCACCCTGCGCCGCAGGCACTGGCTCGGCCGGGACACCCGGGTCGGCGTCCGCGCCGGCCGGTGTGCCGCGGCCCGTCCGTGCCCTCACGGGCGGGCGCGGTCCGGGTCTCCGCCGTCCGGGTCGCCGCGGTTTGGGTCGTCGCGGTCGAGGTAGGCGCGGTAGGCGGCTGCCACCCGGCCGAGGTAGCGCTGGGCGGCCGCGCGTTCCTGCGGGCTCATGCCGTCGGAGGCGTGCACGAGCGAGCCGAGCAGGGGCGCGAGTTCGCCCATGACGTGGTCGCGGCCGGCCCGGGTGACGTCGAGCACCTGGCGGCGGCCGTCGCGCGGGTGCGGCCCGCGGGTCATGTGGCCTTCGGCGACGAGGCGGTTGACGGACTGGGTGCCGGCGGCGCTGGTGACTCCGAGGCGTCGGGAGAGTTCGACCGGACCGATCGGTTCACCGGCGCCCTGCGCCATGACGACGTGCTCGACGGCTTCGACGTTCGTCAGCGGCATGCCGAGCCGCTCGGCGAGCGCCGCGCGGGCCAGCTGGGTGAGGGTCAGGACGTCCCGCAACACCTCCGACAGCTCGTCCCCCGCGGGTGCGCCGGCCGCCGCGGCCCGGCGGGTGGTACGGGAATCCGACTCCCCGTCGGCTCCGGATGCTGCGTGTTGCGCCATGTCGACAAGTCTGACACGGTAGAACTCGCTAAGTAACTTAACGATATGGCGTCACGATACAGAGGGCGAGCGACGTGTCCCTGCACCCCAGCCCCACACACCCCCCGGCCGGCCGGGGTGGCCCCGCCGGCCCGGCCGGCGACCGCCCGCACGCGCCCGGGCGGCCCCGCACCACGGCCTGGCTCGTCCTGTTGCTCACCCTCATCGGACTGGCCGCCGCCTTCGCACTCGGCCCCAACGGCGCCACCACGACCAGGACCACCGGGGCCGCACTGCCCGCCTCCGCCCAGTCGGCCCGCGTCGCGGAGATCCTCAGGACCTTCCCCACCGGCACGGCCGCCCCCGCGATCGTCGTCTACAGCAACGGCGACGGCAGCCCCCTCACCCCGGACCAGCAGACCGCCATCGCCGCACGCGCCCAAGCCCTGGCCCCACTGGGCCTGGTCCCCGGCGCGTCGAGGCCCGAGACCGTGCGGGACGAGGTCGCCACCGTCGCCGTCCTGCTCCCCACCGGGGCGGGCGACAGCGACAACAGCGCCACCGTGGAGCGGATCCGCCGCACCGCCTCCGAACACCTGCCGGCACCGCTGCGCGCCCAGGTGACCGGCGCGCCCGCGATCCGCGCCGACATCGGCAAGGTCTTCGCCGGGGCCGACACCGACCTGCTGATCGCCACCGCCTCCGTCGTCGCCGTCCTGTTGCTCGTCACCTACCGCAGCCCGCTGCTGTGGCTCGTCCCCCTGGCCGTCGTCGGCGCCGGCGACCGCTTGGCGAGCGTCCTCGTCGGCGTCCTCGCCCCGCACGCCGGCGTCCGGGTCGACGCCTCGGCCGCGGGCATCCTGTCCGTCCTGGTCTTCGGCGCCGGCACCGACTACGCCCTCCTGCTCGTCTCCCGCTACCGGGACGAGCTCCACCTCACCGACGACCGCTTCACCGCCATGGCCCGCGCCTGGCGCGGCACCGCCCCCGCCGTCCTGGCCAGCGGCACCACCGTCGTCCTGAGCCTGCTCACCCTGCTCGCCGCCGAACTCACCAACAACCGCGGCCTCGGCTTCGCCGGCGCCGTCGGCATCCTCACCGCGATGCTGTTCGGCCTCGTCGTCCTGCCCGCCGCCCTCGTCCTGCCCGGACGCCGACTGTTCTGGCCGTTCGTCCCCAAGGTCGGGGAGCCCGTCACCGCCGACCGCCGCGGCCCGTGGTCACGCATCGGGCGGGCCGTCGCGGCCCGCCCCGCCCTGGTCGCCGTCGGCGGCACCGCCGTCCTGCTCCTGCTCGCCTCCGGCGCGCTCGGCCTGCGCACCGGGCTCGCCCAGGCCGACTCCTTCCGCAGCACCCCCGAAGCCGTCCTCGGCCAGCGCACCCTCGCCGCCGTCCGGCCCGCCGGAGCCGCCGCCCCGCTGACCCTCGTCTCCACGGCCGCCACGGGCGAGACCGTCGCCGACGCGGCCCGCCTGGTCCCCGGCGTCGCCTCCGTCACGCCCACCGCCCGCACCGATCGGTACGCCCGCGCCGACGTCGTCCTGACCGCGGCCCCCGGAACCGCCGACTCCGACCGCGCCGTCCGCGCCCTGCGGGACCGCGTGGCAGCCCTCCCCGGCGCCGACGCCGCGGTCGGCGGAGCGACCGCCGAGGCCTACGACACCGCGCAGGCCAACGCCCACGACACCCGCGTCGTCGTGCCGCTCGTCCTCACCATCGTCCTGCTCGTCCTCGTCGCCCTCCTGCGCGCCCTCGTCGCGCCCCTACTGCTCGTCGCGACCGTCATCGCCTCCTACTTCGCCGCCCTCGGCGCGAGTTGGCTGCTGTTCCGCACCGTCTACGACTTCCCGGCCCTGGACACCAACGTCCCGCTGCTGTCCTTCCTGTTCCTCGTCGCCCTCGGCGTCGACTACAACATCTTCCTGATCGCCCGCACCCGCGAGGACACCGTCGCCGGCCACGACACCCGCACCGCCGTACGACGCGCCCTCGCCTCCACCGGCGGCGTCATCACCAGCGCCGGCATCCTGCTGGCCGCCGTGTTCGCCGTCCTCGGCGTCCTTCCGCTGATCACCCTCACCCAGATCGGGGTCATCGTCGGCATCGGCGTCCTCCTGGACACGCTGCTGGTGCGCACCGTCCTCGTCCCCGCGCTCGTCCTGCTCACCGGCCGGCACTTCTGGTGGCCCGGCCGGCCCGAGACGGCGGGCGGCAGGACGAACGACGGCGCGACCGAAGGCGCGACCGGCGGCGACGGCGCCTCACCCGTCGGCGTGTGACGGGCGGGCGGAACACGGGCGCCCCGGTGGTACACGGCCCCTACGAGAACCCCTGCCACTCGACGGACGTGAAGTCGTCCGGACGCTCCTCCCGCAGGCGCAGGGAGCGGCTGTTCAGCAGCTCGAACCCGTCGTGGAGACCGCCGCCGAACTCGTCCCGGATCCGTTGCAGTGCCTGGATCCGGCGGCCCTCCAGGATCAGGTAGTCGATCCGCGACCACCGGGGGTCGGTGCCGTCGCTCGGCTGCTTGAGGGCATCGATCTCCAGCCGCAGCCGCACCACGGCGGCGACGATCTCCCGGTCGGTGGGGGTGCCGGGGACGGCCGGGCCCGCGGGCCCGGTGCCCCTGCGGGTGAGGTCGAGCGCCTCGCACAGGGCGGACCGCAGATCGTCGAGCTCGCGCCGGGCCGGGTCGCGCTCGGCACGGGTCCGGTCAGGGTCGGGGGAGGTACGGGCCGGGACGGCGGACGTACGGGCCGGGTCGGCAGAGGCACAGGCGGGGTCCGTGCGCCGCGGGTCCGGCGCGGTGTCAGGCATCGCGGTGGTCCTCGTGCGGGCGGGCCGCGCGGGTGCGCGGGCACGAGAGTGCGACGCGGTGCCGCACCAGGTCGACGTCCAGGACCTCCGCCGTGATCCGCCGGCCGACCGCGACGGCCCCGCAGCAGTGGTCGGCCGCGCACGCCGCCGGTCCGGGGGCGCCGATCGTCGCGGTGAAGCCGCCGATGTCGACGGACGTGACACCGGAGTCGGCGATCCCGGTGACGGTGCCGGTCACGGTCCCGCCGCGGCGCAGCGTCCGCAGGAGGGCCCAGTCCCGGTCGCCCGGGGCCGGATCGGTGCGCCACCGGGCGCGCAGGACGCCGTCGGCGTCGGGCAGCACGGCAGTGAACAGCGGGCTGCGCTCGTCGACGTAGCAGGACAGCAGGGCGGCGGCCCGCGCGTCACGGGCCCGCGCGGCCAGTTCCGTGAACCCGCTCTCGTCGGCGACCGCGCCGGTGATCCGGCCGTCCCGGTCCTCCCGGACGAGTTCGACCAGGCCGTCGTCGGGGAGGGCGGCCAGGACCGCGGCGACGTCGGTGGACAGGTCCGGCCAGACCGCCAGTCGGGCCCGCGGGGCCAGCCGGGCCCGAACCTCGTCGATCCCGCCCTCGTCGAGCCGGTGCCAGCGGGAGTCGTTGAGGACGTGCATCTCCTCCAGGAGCGCCGCCTCGCGCGTCTCCACGCACCAGCGCACCCGGGCCCAGAAGTCGTCGTCGGCGGGGCGCTGTTCGCCCGGCTCGTCGAAGTCCCCCTCGTACGGGGAGGCGTCCACCGGTTCCGGGAACAGCCCCAGTGCGCGGGCCCGCGCCACCGCCCCGTCACAGGGCACGTTGCTGCCCACGTAGACGTACTGGTCCCAGCCGACGTGCACGGAGAAGGTGTCCTCGACCTCCAGGCTGCACCAGGCGCCGTTGTCGCGGAGCATGGCCCGCACCAGTTCCAGGCCGACCGGCACCGACACCGGCGCCCCGTCGTGGAAGCCGGTCAGGTCCGGCGGGAAGAGTCCCGCGAGACCGCCGCCGTCGACCGGCGGCTCCAGGCCGAAGTGCACGAAACCCGTCGCGACCTGAGGCTCACGGATCGAGAGCTGCCGCACGCCGCTGTCCTCGGCGAAGGCGGCGACGGCCGCGAGGTAGGCGGCCTCGACCGGTCCGTGGTCGCTGACCGACTCCTCCGCTCCGGTGTAGACGCCCCGCTCGTCGCGGTCCGCGGGGTCGTACTTGGTGACCCGGTAGACGTAGGGCAGCACGTCACGGCCCTTCGGTAGCCGGGCACCCGACGGCGACAGCGACGGGGACGGCGGCCGTGGCCGTGGCGGCGGCCCGGGGCGGTCGCGCGAGGCCCGTGCGCGCGGTGCGGCGCGGGAGGGACCGCTGAGCGCGGGAGGAGGAGAGCATCAGGCCATCCTGCCGGACCCGGCGCCTCCGGCGCTCCCCGGTTTCCGGCGCTCCCCGGTTTCCGGCGCTCCCCGCTCCTCCAGCAGGCACCGGCCGGTGGAGGAGCGGACACGGTCGGTGAACGAACGGAACCCGACGGCGGCACCGGGATACGGGACCTGACGGGAGCTGTGGTCAGCTGAAATGACCGGGCGTCAATTCCGGTACAGATCATTTCGCCCGGAGCAGCCGCCCGTTGTTATCGTGCCGCTCCCTCGCACCCGGCGAGGCCACTCACGACTGGGGGCCCAGGTGGCCGGCAAGAGCAACACCGTCGACGTCAGCGTCAGCAACCGCGTGCTCAGGGTGGGCGACGACTCCTACCCGCTGAGGAACATCGCCCGCACCCGCATGCGCGAGGTGGTCCCGAACCGCTTCGCGCCCGTCAAGGGCTTCCTCGGCGGGGTCGTCGCCCTGCCGGTCGTCGTCCTGATCGCCAAGAACTTCAGCGACTCCTTCAGCGGCCTGGTGCTCGTCCTCGGCCTCGCCGTGCTCGTGGCCGTGCTCGTGAAGGGGCTGCGGGCTCCCGTCCTGCACCAGCTGGTCATCGAGACGTCCAGCTCGGCCGACACCGCCGTCGCGAGCCGGGACGCCGCCCAGGTCCGGCAGCTGTCGGACCTGATCAACGAGGCCATCGAGAACCCCCAGGCGGAGTTCCGGGTCACGGTGGAGAGCGTGCACATCGGGGACCGGATCACCCAGTACGGTGCCGGCAGCACCGGCAAGGTCGCGTAGCAGCGGCCTGCCGGGAACGCCGTCCCGTGCCGCCCCGCGCCGGGACCGTCCGGGGTGGCCCGGACCGTCCGACCGTCCGAGGTAGCCCGGACCGTCCGACCGTCCGGGGCTACCCGGGAAGGCCGCGGACGCCGGCGGGATCGGCCGGGTCGACGCCGGTCAGGTCACGGCTCGCGTCCCACAGCCGTGCCGCGACGGTGGTGTCGGCGAGGTGCTGCCACAGCCGTTCGCGCCGGGGTTCGCCGCGCAGGCCGAGGACCCGCGGTCCCCACAGCTGGCCCCCGCGCACGGCCGGGTCGAGCACCGCCCGGACCGCGGGCCACGCACCGGCGTGCTTGCCCTGGACGAGCAGGGCCGCGGGTGTCGCGCCCAGCCGTGCGCCGGCCGTCCGCACGTGGACCGGCGGCCGGGACGGGGTGAGGGAGTCCAGTGCGCCGCCGGGATGGACCACCACGCTCGCCACGGTGCTGCCGACGGCGCGCAGGCGGCGGTCGAGTTCGAGGCCGAAGTACATCTGGGCCAGCTTGGAACGCCCGTAGCTGCGCTTGGGCCGGTAGTCCCCGAGGGACTGCAGGTCGTCCAGGTCGAGCCGCTCGGACTTCGCCGCGAAACTGCCCGTGGTCACGACGCGGGCCGCCGGCGCGGCCGACAGCAGCGGCATCAGCCACCGGGTCAGCGCGAAGTGCCCGAGGTGGTTCGTGCCGAACATCAGCTCGTGGCCGTCCCCGGTCTCCTCGCGCGGCGGATCGTCGAGCGCGACGCCGGCGTTGTGGACCACCGCGTCGAGGCGTTCCACCTCCAGTGCTTCCGCGGCGGATCGCAGCGACGGGAGGTCGGCGAGGTCCAGCCGCGCGGCCCGCACCCGGGCGCCGACGACACGGGCGCGGATCGACGCCACGGCGTCCGCGGCCTTCGCGGGGTTCCGGCTCCCCAGGACGACGGTCGCCCCGGTCGACGACAACTGCTCCGCGACGAAGTACCCGATGCCGGCGTTGCCGCCGGTGACCAGGAAGACGCTGCCGTCGGCCCGCGGCAGGCGCCGGACGTTCCAGGGCGGGGAGAAGGGTGCCGGCGTGGGGGCGGGTGCGGCTGCGGACGACATGCTGATCGGGACTCCCTTGCTGGTGACAGCGGCCACGGCGGTTCGCCGGACGGCTCGGCACCCACGGTTCCGGCGGCCACCGGCATGCCGCCGACAGACCGCTGTCGGCCCTGTCGAACGGCTGTCAGCGCTCCGGCCCCGGCGGCGGCGCCGGAGCCGCCACGACGGCGCTCCGGCCGGAAAGTGCCGTCCCGGGTGGCATGCTCCGGCCGGACCGGGGCAGCCGACAGCCGTACCACGAAGACGGAACCCCGTTCGACGAGGAGGCAGTTGTGACCAGCGGACTGTGGGGCTACGGCAACGCCGAGGGCTACACCCCGGGCACGGACCTGACGGGCTACCGGGTCGAGGCCGAGGACGGCCACATCGGCAAGGTCGACCGGCACACCGCGGAGGTCGACTCCGCGCACATCGTGGTCGACACCGGCCCGTGGATCTTCGGCCGCGAGGTGCTGCTCCCGGCCGGCACGATCCGGCGCGTGGACAGCGGGGAGCGGACGGTGTGGGTGAACCGGACGAAGGACGAGGTGAAGAACTCGCCCGAATACGTCCGGGAACGGCACACCGACGACCCCGACTACCAGCGGACGATCGGCAGCTACTACGGCGGGATCTACTGACCCCGTCGCCCGCGCACCCCGCGTACGGCACCGGGCCCCGACCACACAGTCGGGGCCCGGTGCCGTACGCCGTCGGGCCCGCGGCCCGCCGCCCGTGGCCCGCACCGCCGGAGGGCGGGCCGCCGCGACGGCGCGCGACCGCGCAACCCGCTGCCGCGTACGGTTCGTCCACGGCGCGTTGTCCTGGACGGCGCGCGACCGGTCCGGCCCCGCGCCCCTAGATTCACCGGAACCCCACGACCGGCGACCTCCGGGAGCGACACACGTGAACTGGCTGATCCATGACTACCGCGAGGACGACCTGGCCGCCGTCGTCCACCTGATCGACAGCACCGCAGGCCTCGGACAGGAGTCCGTGTTCTCGCTCGCCGAGTGCATCGCCGCGCTGACCGCGCGCCAGCCCGCCGTCGTCGCCGTGCACGACGGCACACCGATCGGGGCGGCGCTCGCCCAGGTCGCGGGGGCGGGCGAGCGGGCGTGGGTGATGCGGGTCGCGATCGCGCCGGCCTGGCGCGGGCGCGGGCTGGCCAGCGCACTGCTGCGCGAACTGGAGCGGCGGCTGGTCGAGGCCCGCGTGCGGCGGATCGCCTACGTGCTGCCGGAGGAGGAACTGCTCGGCGAGGGGCTGCGCAACGCCGGCTACCAACGACGGCCCGCCGCCGCGTACTTCGAGAAGACCGAGCCCGCCGCCGGCCCCCTGGCCGGCACCCTCGACGAACTCGGCGGGCGCGTCCTGAGCGGAGACCTGTGGGACCAGGTCGCCGGGATGACCGCCGAGAAGGAACTGATCGAACGGCGGATCGTGCTGCCGCTCGCGGAACCCGAGCGCGCGGCCCGGCACGGCGTACGGCCACCGCGCGCGATCACCCTGTTCGGGCCGCCCGGCACCGGCAAGACCACCTTCGCCCGGGCCATCGCCTCCCGCCTGGGCTGGCCGTTCGTCGAACTGTTGCCGTCCCGCCTCGCCGACGAGGGCAACCTCGCCGCCGCGCTGCGCAGCGCGTTCGCGCGGATCGGCGAGCTGGAGCGGGTCCTGGTCTTCATCGACGAGGTGGAGGAGATCGCCCCCGTCCGCGGCGAAGCGGGCCCGACGGGGGCGATGCACGGGGTGACCAACGAGCTGCTCAAGCTGATCCCCGGCTTCCGCGAGCGGGACGGCCGGCTGCTGGTCTGCGCGACCAACTCCGTCCGCTCACTCGACCCGGCGTTCCTGCGCACCGGCCGGTTCGACTACGTCATCCCGATCGGCACCCCCGACCCGGACGCCCGCGCCGCGATCTGGTCGCGCCACGCGCTCGCCACCGACCGCCTCGACGTGGACGTCCCGGCGCTGGTCGCCGCGAGCGAGCGCTTCTCCCCCGCCGACATCGAGCACGCCGCGCGGCTGGCGGCGCAGACCGCGTTCGAGCGCGACGACGCCGTGCCCGGGGCGACCACCGCGGACCACCTCGCCGCGATCGGCGCCAGCCGCCCGACGGTGACGGCCGCCATGGTCGAGGCGTTCCGCGCCGACATCGGCTCCCATGCCCGGTTGTGACGGCACGGCGTCCGGACCCGGACGCCCGTCGGTCCGACCGGCCGGCGGCCCGGCTGGATCACGGCACGCGCAACCGCTCCGGCGCCGACCGCCCCTGGCGGTGCCGGACCCCCCGACGGTGCCGGGCCCCCCAACGGCGCCGGGCCCCCCAACGGCGCCGGGCCCCCCGACGGCGCCGGGCCCTCCGGCGGCGGGGCAGCGCGAGCGCGGTCAGCCGCGGTCGTGCCGGCCGGCCCACACGCTGGGGGTCCGCTGCGCCCAGGGGGCGGCCTGTTCCAGCTGCCCGGCGAGGCGGAAGAGGACGTCCTCCCGCCCGTACCCGGCGGCGAACTGGATGCCGACCGGCAGTCCGGTGGCGGGGTCGGTCTCCAGCGGAACGGACATGGCGGGGGTGCCCGCGACGTTGAACGGGGCGGTGAAGGGCGAGCGGTGGAAGACCTGGCGGAGCCAGCCGAGGCCGTCGGCCTCCTCGGCACCGTCGGCGTACGTGCCCAGGGGCACGGGCAGTTCGGGCAGGGTCGGGGTGAGCAGCAGGTCGTGGTCGGTGAAGTACCGGCCGAGCGCTCGGGCGACGCCGTTGCGCGTCGCGAGCGCGTGGACGAACTCGGCCCCGCTGACGCGCCGTCCGTAGGCGTAGGCGGCCAGTGCCTCGGGTTCGAGGGTGGTGGAGTCGACGGGCCGTCCGAAAGCCGCGGCGAAGCCGTCGATCCACGTCACCAGGTTGGTGGTCCACAGGCGCGCGTTGGCCAGGACGAAGTCCTCCCAGCTGACGCCGAGGTCGACCCGGACCTCCTCGACCCGGTGCCCGAGGGACTCGGCGAGCCGCGCGGAGCGGAGGGTGGCGTCGATGATCGTGCCGTCCACGGTCCGGCCGCCCCAGGGCCGGGTGAGGAGCCCGATCCTGAGGCTGCCCGGGGAGCGGGTGACCTCCTGCGCGTAGGGCCGTTCCGGCCGCCCGGCGGCGTAGGGGTCGCCGGCCTCGGGGCCGTGGACGAGGTCCAGCAGCGCGGCACTGTCGCGGACCGAACGGCTGAGGGCGCCGTGGACGGCGAGCCCGTTGAAGACCTCGTCCGCGTCGGGGCCCATGGAGATCCGGCCGCGGGTCGGCTTCAGCCCGAACAGGCCGTTGGCGGCGGCCGGGACGCGGATGGAACCGGCCGCGTCGGTGGCGTGGGCGAGCGGGACGATGCCGGCGGCGACGGCGGCTCCGGAGCCGCCGCTGGAGCCGCCGGGGCTCCGGGTCGGGTCCCAGGGGTTGCGGGTGGCGCCGTACAGGACGCCTTCCGTGGTGGTGCTGTAGGCGAACTCGGGGGTCGCCGTGCGTCCGAGCGTCACCAGCCCGGCGCAGCGGAAACGCGCCATGAGCGAGGAGTCGGACGTGGCGACGTTTCCGGCGGCGAGCCGGCTGCCCAGCTCGGTCCGCTGTCCGGCCATCGCGACGGCGAGGTCCTTGATCAGGAACGGCACGCCGGCCAGTGGTGTGCTGCCCGGGGCCGGCGCGTCCTGTGCGGGCCAGGTCTCGACGACGGCGTTGATCTGCGGGTTCACGGCCTCGGACGCCAGCCGGGCGGTGGAGGCGAGTTCCGCGGGCGTCACTTCGCCGCGGGCGACCAGTTCGGCCAGGCCGACGCCGTCGTGGGTCACGTACTCGGAGAGCTTCATCTTCGTCCGTTCGGGAGGTCGGGAGGTCGGGAGGCCGGGAGGCCGGGAGGCCGGGAGGCCGGGAGGCCGGGAGGCCGGGAGGCCGGGACGACCGGCACGGGCCGTCGATACCGAACGGTCTCGCATGAGACCGATCGGTATCGTTCGGGACTGGGCGGTACCGTAGCATTGCGAGCGGGCGGTGCGCCGCCCCACCGGACACACCCGACGGACCGATGGAGAGCGGGATGGTGAGCACCGAGAGAGCCGGCCGGCAGAGCCGGGTGGCCAAACTGCCGCCCCGGGAACGGATCCTCGACGCGGCGGAGGAACTCTTCTCACGCGAGGGGATCAAGGCGGTCGGCGTCCAGGCGATCGCCGACCGGGCCGAGACCACCAAAATGGCGCTGTACCGCCATTTCGCGACCAAGGACGCGCTGGTCGAGGAATGGCTCCGGATCGTCGCGGCCGACTACACCGCCGCCTTCGACCGGCTGGAGACCGCGCACCCCGACGACCCCCGGGCCCAGATCCTGGGAATGGCCCGCTTCATCGCCGGCGGCCTCCCCGCGATCTCCCACCGCGGCTGCCCGTTCATCAACTCCATCGCCGAACTGCCCGACCGCGACCACCCGGCGCGTCAGCTGATCGAAGCCCACAAGGCCGGCCAGGCACGCCGGCTCACCGACCAGTGCGCCCGCGCCCGACTGACCGACCCGGACGAGGCCGCCGCCGAGATCACCTTCCTCCTCGAAGGAGCCCAGGTGAGCGCCCAGAACGGCAGCATCGACCACGCGGGCGAGCGGCTGATGCGGATCGTCGAGGCCGTGCTCGACCGCCGCTCGGCCGCAGGCTCCGCGCCGTGACGGGAGTGACTGGCCTGACGGGCCTGACGGAGCACCGTGGTTCGCGAGTGGGGCACGACGGTCTGCGACTCCGGGCCGGCCGCACCCACCCCCTGCTCGCCGGGCACATGGAGATCGACGGATGCCGGACCCTGCACCCCGGCCGGGACCCGGGCGACCACTCCATGTGCCACCACGGCGAACGAACCTGGAACCAGGTCCACGCGGTCACCCTGGAACCGTGCGACACCACCACCCTGCTGCGCCGGACCATCCCCGCAGAAGCAGAGGAACCCGAACAGGCCGAAGCCTGACAACACCCCCGGACCGTGCAGCGCGACGGCGGGGCGGTCGCCACCCCACGCGGACGGCCCGGCCTCGCACCCGCCGGCCGGAACGCCCCGACGGGCGCCGGCCGGTCCTTCAGACCCTGTCGAGGGTCCCACCGAGGTAGCCGACGAGGTGGTCCGGGTGCAGGACGATGTCGACCAGGACGGCGACCGGCAGGACGAGGTGGATGTAGAGGGCTCCCGTCAGCACGCACCGCACCAGGCGAACTCCGGGGCGGGGCACGGACGCCGCGGCCCGCCGGTGGTGCGCGTTCCAGCGCCCGATCGCGAGGCCGAGACCGAGACCGACCAGCCCGCCGACCGCGACCAGGACCCCGAGCGCGGCCGCGACGCCGCGCAGGTCGCCCCTGAAGTGGGACAGCAGCCACAGGTCCAGCGCCAGGGTGAGTGCGCCGTACGAGCACGCCTGGACGAGGTCACTGTCCGCGGCCTGCGCCACCCGCCGCATCCACGGCATCCACCGATTCCCCCGCATACGTCCAGGATGTGGCTGATCCGGCCCGGACGGAACGGCCCTGACTGATCGTCACTCCATCGCAACCCCGGCCCGCACCGGCACCCCGACGTGCCGGGCCGGGCCACGGCGCGCCGGGACGACCGACGACGGAATGTCGGTGCCGCCCGATAGCGTCGGGGCGAGGTAGCGACAGGTGGGCGGCGACCCGCAGGAGGAGGACGACGATGGCGACCTTCACGCTCGTTCCCGGCGCCGACGGCCGGGCCTGGTTCTGGCACCGGCTGGTGCCCGAACTCCGCTCCCGGGGGCACGACGTGGTCACGATGGACCTGCCGGGCGACGATTCCGCGGGGCTGGAGGAGATCGCGCAAGCCGTCGTCTCGGCGGTGGAGCGGAGCGGCGGCCCCGCCGAGCCGCTGGTGCTGGTGGCGCAGTCACTCGCGGGCTTCTCGGCGCCGCTGGTGTGCGGGCGGCTGCCGGTGCCCGTCGCCGAGCTGGTGCTGCTCAACGCCATGGTCCCGGCGCCCGGAGAGACCGCCGGACAGTGGTGGGAGAACACCGGGCAGGCCGCGGCCCGGTCCGACCACGCGGCCGCCACCGGGCGCGGCCCCGACCCCGAGTTCGACCTGCGGACCGACTTCTTCCACGACGTCCCGGCCGAGGTGACGGAGGAGGCGCTCTCCGTCGGCGGCGCGCCGCCGCCCTCCGCGCTGTTCGCGCAGCCGTGGCCGCTCACGCACTGGCCCGAGGTGCCGACCCGGTTCCTCCAGGGGCGGGACGACCGCTTCTTCCCGCTGGAGTTCCAGCGCAGGATCGTCCGTGAACGGCTGGGTCTGGAGGTCGAGGAGATCCCCGGCGGTCACCTCGCCGCCCTCAGCCGCCCCCGGGAACTGGCGGACGCACTACTGCGCACGGAGCCCGCGTAGGCACCGGGCCGGCACCGGGCCGGCGCGGGGGCGGGCGCGGGGGCGGGCGCGGGGCTCCCCGCCCTGCCGGCCGGTGAGGTCCTGTTCGCAGGTCCGGCCACGTCCTGCTCCCCGGGTCCGGTCACGTCCCGGGTCCGGTCGAGGTGTTGCCGGGACCGAGCAGACGACCGGTGCGGATCGTGCCGTGCCCTGTCGGCGCGGGGCGGGCGGATCGCCGCCACCACCGCACGCACGTCGAACGGACCGCCCGCCCGGCCGCGCGGACCCCGTCCACGGAACGCCCCCGGACGACGCCCGGCACACCGGATCGCCCTCCCCGCCCCTGACCGCGCCTCAGCACACCCCCGCGAGGAGGGGGTGCACGCGGTGGCGCGCGCGGGGGTTGAGAGGATCGGGCCATGGAGTTCGACGATCCGGCCGCCATGCGCCGGCTGTGCATGGAGCGGCTCGGCCCGGAGGCCGGGCGGCAGTTCGCGGCGATGGCCCGACGCGGCTTCCGGCTGGTCGCGGCCTCGGAGGAGGCACCCGCCGCGGGCCGGTCACGGCTCGGCGGGGCCGCGCTGCTCGAACCGGGCACTCCCTGGCCGACGCTGGACGGTGTCCCGCTGTCCCTGCACGCCGTGCTCGACACCGATGCGCTGGTGACCTGGCTCGGAGAGCAACTGCCCGTCCGGCCCGGCCTGCTGAACTTCTTCTACCTCGACCCCGACGTGCCGTACGAGCAGTACAGCGAACTGGACTCCTACAGCCCCGACGCATGGCGGGTCATCCCCGCCGATCCCGCCCGGGCGCTCCCGACGACCGCCCCCGAGCCCGCCCACCGCTACCCGCCGCGGCCCGTCCACGCGGTCGAGGTGACGATGCTCCCGGACGGCTGGGACGTCCAGGACGACGACCTCGCCTACGACCGGGAGCGCCACTGGGGCGCGGCCGCGCTCGTCCTCGACGCCATGGACGACGTCGACGGGAACACCGCCGGCCACCACTGCGCCTTCGGCTGGCCGGACACCTCGTACACGATGGCGGTGACCACCCGCGACGACGACGGGCCCGCCGTCCACCTGCTCCAACTCGCCGAGGACACCGACCTCGGCTGGGGATGGGGCGACGCCGGAACGATGTACTTCACCATCCCCGCCGGCGCGTTCGCGGCAGGCGACTTCAGCCGGGCCCGGGCCGCCGGCCAGTGCTGCTGACACGGCCCGGGCGCCCTGCACTGTCAAGCAGGAGCTGACGGGGCCTGCGTCGGTCCGGTCCGTGGAGGGATCCAGCGTGTCGGTCGGCACAGGCTGACGTCCTGCGGGCACACCTGCGCCCGGGCGGACGGGGGCTTCGCGGGCGGGGCCGGCGCGTCGGACGCCGGGGAGACGTAGGAGTACTCGACGATCGTGAGCTCCCGGCCGTCGCCGAAGTCCACCGCCCGCTGGTGCGGCGCCCCGAAGACGTGGTCGTCGTCGCCCTTGATCACGACCTTCCCCGCGTCGCCGGGGAAGACGGTGAAGATCGCCCGCCCCGCGAGCCACATCGGGAACTGCCATCCCGCCATGTCGTCCAGCGAGACACCGAAGACGGCCCAGCCGCCGCCGTCGACGTTCCCGATCACGGCCAGACACGTCACGTCGTCGCCCCCCAGCCACACCAGGGCGGCGCTGGTGTGCCCGACCGCGTCGTCGAGCACGATCATGTTCGTCAGGGCGGGAGCCGGGCAGCCCTCCGGGATCATGTGATCCCCGGTCAGCGCGTCCACGATCCACCGCGCCGACGTCGGCGCCGACGCCGACAACACCACCCCGCCCCCGGCCGCTGCCGGCCGCACGGTGACGGTGGGCGCGGGCCGCGCCCAGTGGCCCCAGTCGACTACGTCACCACCGCCCTGCCCCGCGCAGGCCGCGGCCCCCAGGGCCAGCACCGCCACCGCTGCCACCGCACGTGCCGTCGTCCGCGTTCTTCGTGTCGTCCCCGTCGTCCCCGTGGTCCGTCTCACCGTGTCTCCCCGTGTCTCACCCGCGTCGCCCCGCGCCGCGTCTCCCTCGCATGGTTCCCGCCATGACGGTCAGGAAGCGTCCGCGAACGGCAACAGCACTGTGCCGAAGGCGACTTGACCGCAAATGGTCCTGCGAATCCCGGAACGGCCCGGGCATGGGCGCAGCCGACCCGGAATCCCGGGTGCACCCCGGCGGACGGGTGTCGCGACGGGACGGGCAGGGCTACCGTGGTGGCACGGCGTGGGACGACGAGGGGGGATCGTTGTGCTGGACGGGGCGATGGCCGCGCTGGCCGCGGCAGTGGGTTCGGGTGTCGTGCAGGCCGCCGGGACGGATGCCTGGCTGGCGTTCAGGAACCGGCTGGCCCGGCTGTTGAGCCGCGCCGACCGACAGCGGGAGAGCACCCAGCTGGAACGGCTGGACCGGACCGCGGCCGAACTGTCGGCGGCCGGGCCGGAGGGCGACGGGGGCGAGGAACGCGCCGGGGCGGAGCGCGCCAGGCACGGCGCGGCCTGGCGGGCCCGTGTCGAGGACCTCCTGGAGGAGTTGGATCCGGACGAGCGGGCCGCGGTCGCGGCGGAGCTCCGCGTGCTGCTCGACGAGGCCGCGGAGGCGTCGCGCTCCGGCGGCGGGGGCGTGTCGCGGAACCTGTTCCTCGGCCCGACGGCGGTCCAGAACGGCGACGGCAACGTCCAGGTGAACCGGTTCGGCTCCCGCCCGTGACCGGGAGCGGGCCCGCCGGGGGTGACGGTCCGCGCGGTGACGATCCCCGCGACGGCCGCCGCCGTGGGGACCACTTCCGCGGCCCCGCCGGGGGTGACGGTCCGCGCGGTGACGGTCCGCGCGACGGCCGCCGCCGTGGGGACCACTTCCGCGGCCCCGCCGGGGTGCAGCGCGGCAGCGGGAACCTCCAGATCAACTTCCACGAGCACCGCGCGGGCATCATCTCCGCCTGCGCGGTCGCCCTGGTGTGCGTGGCCACCGTGATCGCCGTCCGGGTGGGCAGCAGCCCGGGCACCGGCGCCGCCGGCCCGACCACCGGGAACCCGACGGCCGGGAGTCCCGCCACGGGCCCGGCGTCGGCCCCGGGCGCAGCACTTCCCGGCACCGCCGGTGCGGACCCGTCGGTGCTCACCGGGCGGCTGGTCAACGACGGCAGCGGGCTGTGCCTTCGGGCGCCCGGCACCGACGACGGCCTCGTGCCCGTGCAGGACGCCTGCACCGGCGACACCGACCGGACCTGGACACTGGCCCCGCAGAACGCCACCGCCCGCACTGCCCGCACTGTGCGCAACGCGTCCAGCGGCCGGTGCGTGACCGCGACCGGCCCGGACAACTTCGCCCCCACCCGCCAACTCGCCTGCACCGCGAACTCCGACGGGCAGCACTGGGAACTGCTGTGGGGAACGGGCGACCGGGCCGGGCACTTCATGCTGCGCGGCACCGGCAGCAGCCCGGGCGGCACCAAGTGCCTGGTGGTGCAGGGCGGCACGCCGGCCCGGCCCGCGGTGCAGGCGCCCTGCGGCGAGGAGTACGACGACCAGTGGTGGCACCTCACCACCTGAGGGCCATGAGGGCCTGCAGAGCCGTCCCGGACAAAGCAGGTGAGCTGCGGCGCGGGACTCGGTACGGTCCCGCGAGTGAAGCAGTTGAACCCGGTGTGCCATACCCACGGGCCCGGAATCGAGCCCGCCTCGCTGATCGGCCGTCGGCTGGTCCGCCTCGTCGCCTCCTGGCACGTGTACGAGGGCAGGAGGGACGACGTCCCGGTCGACCTCTGGCTGATCGACGATCACGAGGTGGCCACCCATGTCATGAGCGGAACGGACTGGTGCCTCGTCGTCGAGGCGTCCGAGCCGTACGAGGGCTACGACATGGGTGACTGGGGGCGGATCGACGTGCGGCCGACCAAGGAGGAGACCCCGTTCGCCCGCCACCTCGGGGAGACCGTCCTCGGCGCCTGGGAGGAGTGGGAGCCGATGACCGGCCGCATGGTGCTTGAGCTGGACTTCCCCTCGGGCGGCGTCCGCTGCGAGAGCTGGAGCGGTGATCTCCGCATCCGGGCCGTGGACCGCCCGGCGGGTCCGATCGTGCCGATGACCTGACCTCACCGGGACCGCTTCCCCTCCGGCGTCCGCGAGTTCCACGGGGACGTCCCCCGCGTCGAACCCGGTGACCTTCACCGTTCTCACGGGCCGCGGCCGGAGCTGGTTGATCGAGGACTGCGGGCAACGGTCAGGGGGCGGCCCGGACATGGAGGTGAGCCTGGTCGGCGTCGGCCGACGTGGTTCCGACGCTCGTGACCGGGTTCCGACCGATCAGTACGTCACGACTCGGCGTCGCTGGCCGTCACTTGTGCACCTCGGCCGGCCGCTTGAGCGTTGGTCGCGCCGGGCGGTCAGTAGCTCCAGCTGTAGAGGCCGCCCCCCGTGCGCACCGCAGACACCGCGAGCCGGGCCACCCCCTGCAGGACCGCCGGCAGGTCATCGTCGGTCATGTCGTCCCCGTCGGCGGACCTGAGTCGTGTGGTCCAGCGGCCTGCCAGCTCCTCCAGATCGGCGGCGCCGGCGTTGGCCAACGCCCGGGTCAGCCGCTGCGGCAGCGCGAACACCTCAATACCGTCGTTCACGGGGGTGGTGACCCATTCCGGCCATGACCACCCGAGAAGCCGCTCAAGTGGCGGAGCCTCGGCCGACGGCTCCTCGAAGTACATGTCCCACTCGGCGATGGCAGTGTCCGGCTCGATGAAACGGCAGGTCACAGACTCAAAGGCTCGTCCGGGTCCCTGCAGGCGCGTCGCAGCGGCACTCTCGTCGTCGGGAGCGAGGAAGAACACGATGTCGTGGGCCATCCCAGCATGATGGCAGCCGCCGGATCGGTGCTGGCGGCGGACATCTCGACGGGTCACGGCAGGCCGCACCCTCGGCCGGCCGAACCAGCCGCTCCCGGGCCGACTGAAGCGCTCGGTCCCGTCTCGGTCACGGCGCTGCCACCGGGCCCGGTGCTACAGCTCGACGTCCATCCAGGCGATGTCGTTGAGTTCGACGTCGAGGCCGGTGGCGCGGCGGCCGCCGTCCTTGAAGTAATGCTCGCCGAGGGCTTGGGCGAGGATCGCCTCCTGCTGGGCCCGGGGGGCGCCGGCGTCGCGGGCCGCGTAGAGGCGCTGGGCGACCGCGCCGGGCATCTTCTGGGTGATCATGCGTTCGCGCGGGTCGTCGGTGGAGCCGCCGGCGGCGCTGTAGCCGAAGGTCGCCTGGACCTGCAGCATGAAGCCGTTCCGCTCGGCGTCGCGGCGCACCCGCTGCCGCACCCGCGGCTGCCAGGCGGCCCGGACCGCCCGCTCGACCCTGGCCGCGTTGGCCTTCGTCATCGGGATGTCACCGGTCAGCTCGCCCTCGGCCACGGCCTTGAGGGCGTGCGCCCAGCGCTGCGCGGTGCGCACCGAGACGCCGGCGGCCTCGGCGAGGCGCCTGGTGTCGTTCCTGGCGACCTTGTCCAGGCAGGAAGCGCACCCGGGTGTTGAGGTGCACCGGGATGGGGCGGGTGCGCTCGGCGCGCTCCAGGCCCTCGTCGATCTCCCCCACGGGGCATCGTTCCTTCCTCGCCCCCGCCGGGGCGGACTCTCGTCATGGGGGCGGCGGTCACTCGTCGGCGGAGACGACCCCGCCGGCCTTGATGTGCCGGGCCGGGTTGGCGCCGTCGGCGATCAGTTCGGCGATCTCGGCCATCGGGCGGGAGCCCTCGAACTTCACCAGGCCGGGGCTGACGCCGAGGCGCAGCGCGGTGGTGAGGGTGCCGTCGGGGGTGGTGAGGACGTCCGGGGCGTCGGGGCCGGGGGAGGCGTAGACGGCGCAGTCGGAGAGGACGGCGATGGCGTGCAGCCCGGTGTCGGCGGCCGTCCTGCGGAGCTTGCGGTGGAGGTTGACGGTGGCGGTGTCGATGACCAGGGCGCGCATCAGCGGGTCCCAGGTGGGGCGTTCCAGGGCGGGCCAGCGCTCGCCGGGCTTGTAGCCGTGGCCGCGGGGGCGCTCACGCAGCTTGCCGATGGTGCCCTTGGCGGTGGCCTTGATGGCGGTGAGCACGGCGAGTTCGGCCGGGTCGCCGGTGGCCTTGACGGCGGCCATGGCGTCGAGGAACGCGAACGGGTCGGTGTCGGCCAGGTCGAGCGGGACGCCGAGGGCAGCCATCGTGTCGACGTAGGCCCGACGCAGGTGCTTGTGCCACGGATCGAGGTACGGGCCGTGTTCGTGGCGCAGCCAGCCTTCCGACGGGCGGACCGGGCCGCCGAGTTCGAGGGCGTAGGCGACCTTGACGGTGGTGTACCAGGCGGGGCCGGTCGGCCGGGAGCCGTCCGGGGTGAAGGGGCTGGGGAGCAGCGGGTCGGTGTCGATGTGGGAGAGGTCGACCAGCCAGGAGCCGGGGATCTTCTTGTCGAAGGCGGGGTCGCGTTCGTGTACGGGTTCGGACAGCGGCAGGGTGAGGCGGCCGGCGGCGGCGAGGAACGCCATGTTGACGTCGAGGCCGACCGCGTACGGCGCCGCCGCCTCGCGGTCGGTGAGCGGGCGGTGCCAGTCCCATGCCTCGGTCACCAGTTCCCCGCCGGGCTCCCGGCCCTGGGCGAGCGGGTGCACGTCCGGCACCTCCGGTGGCGCCGGGTCGAACGCCCTCGTGCGGGAGCCCTCGACCGGCCCGGAGGTCCAGCCGCCCTCGGTGCGCACCGCGCGGGTGGGCGGGCGCAGCGCGGTGACCAGTTCCAGTCCGGAGACGGCGGTGGAGCCGCGCGGGGTGAGGACGCGGGTAGCGTAGGTGCCGAGGAGGCGGGCCAGGTCCGGGGCGTCGAGGCCGTCGGGGAGCTGCCAGCCGCCGGAGGTGAGGGCGCCCCAGGCGGGGACGCACAGCTGCACGCACTGGCGGCGGCCGTCCTCGGGGGTGCGGTAGATCCGCGCCCACGGGCCGAGGCCGCGCTGGGTCAGCAGCCAGCCGGCCTTCTCGATCTGCTTGACGGCCTTGTGGGTCTTCGGGAGCCGGCCGAGGCGCGGCACGTACTCCTTCTTCTCGTCGCGCCCCAGCGGGGGCAGGCCGAGTTCGGCGAGCGCGGCGTCGGTGAGGACCACCAGGGCGTCGCCGTCCTTGCCGTGGCGGTGCAGGCGGGGCGAGCCGAGCCCGGTCTCCAGCGCCCACTCCACGACGTCGGCGAGGGTGCGCCCGGCCGGGGCGGTGGCGGCCTCGCCGCCGTCGGCGAGGTAGGCGACCAAGGCCTTCCCGGACGGGGCGACGTCGAGCACGGCGAGCGGGCCGGCGGGGAACCGCGCGGCCGCGGCGGCCTCCCAGTCGGACGGGGCGTCGGTCCTGGCCGGAGCCTTCGACGCCGCCGGCGAGGCCTTGCGCGCCCGCGACGGCGTGGCACCCGGGCGCGAGGGGGCCGCGCGGCGCGGCGCGGCTGCGGGGGCAGCGGACGGGGTGGCCTGGCGGGGCGCAGCGACTGAAGCGACCGAAGCGACCGGCCTTGCGGGAACCCCTGACGCGGCCGGGGACTCGGCCGGGGCTGGAGCCGGGGTTGGCGCTGCAGCTGGGGCCGGAGCCGGGTCCGGGGGCGCCGGAGCGGCGGGCTCGGCGACCGGGACGGCACCGGGACGGCAGAACCCGCCCAGGTGCATCGGGTGTCCTTGCGCCCGGTAGACCGAGGGCTGCCCGCACTGCACGCACGGCGCCGCCGGCGCCATCACCAGCGACCCGTCCGGGTGCTGGTCCAGCATCGGCATCGGCATCGGCATCGGCATCGGCATCGGCATCGGCGCCGGCATCGGCGCTGTCGCCGAGGACGGGGACAGGGACAGGGACGAGGACGGGGACGGCATCGACTCCGGGAACGGGTCCGCCGCCGCGGCCGGCGCCCGTGGGGCCTCCGCGGGTTCCGCCGCCTCGGCCGGTGCCGCCGGGGTGAGCCGGGCGGTGATGCCCTCCAGCAGCTTCGCGTACGCGGCCCGCCCCTCGCCCTGCGGGTCGCGCTGTCCGCTCTCCCACGCGGTGAAGGTGCCGACGCTGATGCCGAGGGCCTTCGCGGTCTCGGTCTTGCTCAGCCCGTACTCGGTGCGCAGCCGTGCCCGTTCGGCCGGTGCGGGCAGCGGCACCGGGCGGCGGGGCCCGGTGCCGAGCAGGGCGTCGATCGCCTCGAAGCCGTTCGGGGGGGTTGCGGTCATGTCCCTTCCCTCCGTCATCCGCCGTCAGGCCGCGCGGTACTGGCCGCGCTGGACCCGTACGACGCGTCCGGCCTTCAGCAGGGCGTCGATGTACACCGAGGCGCCGTTGCTGTTGGTCTTCCTGCCCGCGGCGGTCATGGCGCGGGCGATCTCGCCGAGCGTCAGCGGCCTGGTCGACGCCTGGAGGATCTTCACCATGGCCTCCGCCTTGGTCAGGTCCCGGATCTCGTCCCCCTGGACGAGCGGTGCCTCGGTCAGCTTGCGCAGCGCCTCGCGCTGGGCCTTGAGGCCCTCGATCCGCACGCCGAGGAGGTCTCGCTCCCGCTCGGCCTCGCGGAGCTCCTTGTCGACCCGTTCCAGGTCTTCGCCGTAGGACGCCATGAGAGGAGATTAGCAAAGACACGTTCTGCCTTAGAGAATTCTCTCTAGTCGAGTCTCATGAAGTCTCGGGGCTACGCCGCCCGTCCTCGTCACCCCGGCTGCTCCTCGCCACCCCGGCTGCCGGGTCGGAACCGCGCGGTTGCCGGTCGGGAACGACGGTGAGGCGCCGCTGGAGCCGTCCGTGGAGCCGTGGGCGGATCGGTACCGGATCCTGCCGGGGCAGACCTGCGTCGTCGTCACCCACTCGCCCGCGGAGGACGGTTCCTGGCCGGGGACGCAGCGTGGGGACACGGCGTGGGGACGCAGCGTGGGGACGAGCCCTTCCAGGTCGACCACCGGCGGGATTCGGTGACGGTGTGGGCCCACGGCCGTTGCGTCCACCTCGGTGACACGGCGGGCCGTGCGATCGACGCGGCCGACTGGGAGTGTCCTGCCCGGAGTTCGGATTCCTGAAGGCGGTGCCCGAGGGGTGGGCGATCACCTGCCGGCCGGTTCCACGGCGCGGGTCGGATGGTCGTCGTGTTCGGCCCGATGCGGCCCGATGCGGCCCGACAGCGTCGTGGCGTCGGGCTCGGGGGCCGTCGCGGGTCTATCTCTTGTCGGAGACGACCGACGCAAGGGAGCGGAGCCATGGGCCTCATCGACATCGAGCTGTTCACCACCCTCGACCTGGTCGGGCAGGCGCCCGGCGGCCCCGACGAGGATCCGGTCGGGTTCCCGTTCGGCGGCTGGCAGGCGCCGTTGCTGGACGAGGCCACCGGGGCGCGGATCGTCGCCGCGTACGAGGGCACGGACGCCCTTCTGCTCGGTCGGCGGACGTACGACATCTTCGCCGCGTACTGGCCGCACCAGGAGGGTGGACAGGACGGCGGGTTCGCCGAGCTGTTCAACCGGATCCCGAAGTACGTGGCCTCCCGCGGCACGCCCGAGCTGCCGTGGGCCGGGTCCGCCCTGCTCGGCCCGGACCTGGCGGCCGCGGTGCGGGAGGTCCGGGACCGGCACGAGCACGTGAAGGTCGTCGGCAGCCTGAACCTGGTGCAGACCCTCCTGCGGGAGAGGCTGTTCGACCGGCTCGACCTGTGGGTGCACCCGATCGTGCTGGGCGTCGGGAAGAAGGTGTTCGAGGACGGCGCGGTGCCCACGAACGTCACGCTCCTCCAGCCCCCGACGGCCGGCCCCAAGGGCACGGTGTTCCTGCGCTACGGGCTCGCCGAGGGCACGCCCGCGACCGGCGACATGAGCGCGCCCGACCGCGGCCTCGGGCAGGACGGCTGAACCTGCCCGCACCCGGCGGGTCACGGCTCTGACGGCCGGCCGCGCCCGGGGCAGCCGGCCGCGCCCGGGGCGGTCAGCTGCCTCCGCCTGCCTGTCCGGCTCGCCCGGCCTGTTCGGCCTGTTCGTAGAGCGCGACCAGCACGCCGTGGACCGGCTCGCCGTCCGGGGCTTCGGCGGCCTCGTCCACCAGGGCTTGGAGGGCGGCGCCGAGGCGTGCGGCCTGGTCGGCGGTCAGGCGTAGGTGCCGGAGCAGCAGCAGCGGTTCCTGCGGGGCCTTGACGCATTCCTCGGCGACCGCCCCGAGCAGGGCGGTGGTCGGCCCGGCTTCCCGTCCGGCGGCCGTGATCCGCCGGGCGGTGCGCCGGTAGAGGTGTTCGCTGCCGCCGCGCACCTTCCTGGTCTCCACGATGCGGACGACGCCGGCGTCCTGCAGCACCTTGAGGTGGTGGGCCACCGTGCCCTTGCGGCTGTCCAGGGCCTCCGCCAGCTGGGCGACGGTGGCGGGTTGCCCGCCGAGGGCGAGCAGCAGTCGTTGGCGCAGCGGGTGGGAGAGCGCCTTGTACTGCTGCGGGCTCTCGATGGTGAGGTCCTGGTCCTGGGTCCGGTCGTCCATGCGTAAAGCGTCCAACTTTCTTGACGCTTTCGCAAGGCCCGTGCTCTACTCGTCCCCGACCTGACCGATCGGCACCAGCGGGGGACGGCACATGACGCAGCTTCAGCCGGACGAGATCACCGGGATCGTCGCGGGAGTGAGCCGGCTCACGACCGAGCGCTACGTCTTCCCCGACATCGGCGAGCGGATCGCCGAGGTCCTCGACGAGGCACTCGCCCGGGGCCGCTACCACCGGGCCGAGGACCCCGAGACGCTCGGACGGCTGGTCACCGAGGACCTCTGGTCGATCAACGGCGACGGCCACCTGCGGCTGAAGTTCCACCCGGACCCGATCCCGTCGGAGCAGGAGGACGGCGCCGTCCTCGCCGAGCTGGCGCGGGCCGCCGACCTCTCGCTCGGCGGCGTCCCGCGGATCGAACGGCTGGAGGGCGGCGTCGCCCTGCTGGAACTCGCGCCGATCCTCTTCCCGCTCGACATGACCGGCGGGTCACTGAACGCCGCGCTCACCCTGGTCGCCCGGGCCGAGGCGCTGATCCTCGACCTGCGCGCCTGCGTCGGCGGCCACCCGTACACGACCGCCCACGTCTGCGGCCACTTCTTCGACGAGCCGACGCACCTCACCACCCTCCACGACCGCGAGGAGGGCACCGAACAGCAGTTCTGGAGCCCCGCGCTGGTGCCCGGCCCGCGGTTCGGCGGCAGCAAGCCGCTCTACGTGCTGATCAGCAAGGCCACCTTCTCGGGCGGCGAGGCGCTCGCGTACGACCTCCAGCAGCGCGGCCGTGCCGTGGTGGTCGGCGAGGCGTCCGGCGGCGGCGCCAACCCCCGGCGGGGCTTCACGCTCCACCCGCACCTGGAGGCCACCATCCCGACCGCCCGCTCGGTGAACCCGGTGTCGGGCACCAACTGGGAGGGCACCGGCGTCATCCCGGACACCGAGACGGACCCGGCCCGCGCCCACGAGGTGGCCCACCGGGCGGCCTTGGCCGACGTGGCCCGGCTCGGCGGCGACACCCCGTCGGCCGAGGAGGCCCGACGGGCCCTGCGCGGCCGGGCGCAGACCCCTCCCGCGCCGTCGGACACCCGGCTCTGACCCCCGACTCCCTGCGGACCAAAGGCAGCAGACCGGGGGCAGCAGACCGGGGGCAGCGGATCGGGGCGCCGGTTCCGGTCGGACGGCGATGCGAGAGGATGCCCGCCGGACCGACACGAGAGAGCGAGGCCGACGGTGTCCGATGCGGACGCGGTGGACCTGATCCACCTGGAGGACGCGGACGGCGACCACTGCACCGTGCGCGTCACCGGCCCCTTCCGGCCGAATGGGCCGACCGGCCACGAGGTCCTCAGGGCCGAGGTGCTGGCGCACACCGACTTCCTCGACGCCCGACTGGAGTTCCACCTCGACCGGCGGGACCTCGACGCCTGGCAGGACGCGCTCGACGGCCTCGCCGCCGGCAGGGGCGCGGTCATCGGCGGGGACCGCGGGCTGAGCATGGCCCTCCAGCCGCAGGAGGACCGCTCGCTGGCCGTGACGATCGACGATCCCGACCGGCTCACCACGATGCTGTGGATCCTGCCCCCGGAGGACTGGGCGGACGACCACCGCGACCGGCTGGAAAGGCTCCGGCGGACCTGGCCGGGCAACGTCCCGGGGCGGGCCACCGTGACCGGCGAAGGCCACCGCGGCGGGTGAGTAACCGCAGCCGGTGAGGAACCGCGGCGGGTGAGGAACCGCGGCGGGTGAGGGCCGCCGTGACCGATGAAAGCCGCCGCGGCCGGTGAGCGGCGCGCGGCTCGGAACCGGTGAGCGGCGCGCGGCCCGGGAGCGCTGGGCCGCGCCGCTCGACCACGGTCGGGGCTACTTGCCGGCGGACGCCTCGGAGGTGACCGCCTCGGCCACGGTGGGGCGGTAGACGCCCATCTGCGGGTTCAGGACGTGGGCGCCGCTGGGCAGGGGGAAGTTCTTGGTGCCCGCGAGGGGCATGCCCTCGTCGTCGACCAGCACGTTGAACTCGTCGATGCCCGGGGTGGTGCCGGTGGTGGCGCCGCTCGGGTCGAGGTCGAGCACCACGTAGGCCTTCTGGCCCGCCGCGACCGGGTACCGCAGGGTGCCGCTGGCGAGGATCGGCTTGAGGTTGTTGCTCCGGTCCCGGGCGGTGGAGCTGCCCAGGTCGACCCCCGGGGTCGCGCTGAGGCTGCAGGCACTCGCACCGGTGTTGTGCACCTCGATCACCCACTGGCTCGGCGCCCCGGAGCGGGCCGTCGCCTGGACCGTGAGGTTCTCGATGTCGCACGGGCGGGCGTCGGTGCCGCCGCCACCACCCGCGCCACCGGGCCGGGTGCCGCCGGACGGGCTCGCGGCGGGCGGTGCCGACGCGGCCTTCGTGGCAGTGTGCGAGGCACCTCCGGTGGCCGGCGCACTCGGCGCGGGAGCACCGGAGGCCGGGCCGCCCGCCGTCGAGGGCGCGACGGTTGCCGCAGTGGTCGCGGAGGGCTTCGAGCCGCCGGCCGTGTCGGTGTTGTCGGGCCCGCAGGCGGTCAGCGCGAGCCCCGCCCCGACGACGAGGACGACGGAGGCGAGCAGCGGGCGACGGTTGCGGACGAACATGGTGGCTCCCCGGTGACGGTTCGTACTGACGTGCTCGGACAGTCCAAAGGACGCCCGCCCGACGGCATTTGGCTGCACGCGTGGCGTCACAGTCGTCAGGACATGACAGGGATGGGACTGTGACATTCGATCGGGTGCGACACGGTTGACACGGCGCGCCCCGGGATTGCGGAATTGTCCGTTCCACGACAGGGCGTGGACGACGCCGCGGGAAAAAGACGACAGGAGGTGTCGGGTTTCCCGGGGACGGTGGGGTGCCGGTCGCGTCGTGGTGACGCCGGCCGGGACGACGCACAGACAAGGACGACCCCCATGCGCGAAACACCCGCCGAGCTCCACCGCCTCCAAGTCCTCCTCGACACCTCGCTCTCCCGCTCCACGGCGCACCTGCGGTCGATCATCAGCAGCGAGCGCACCCTCACCGCCGGCCGGCTCACCGGCGTGCTCACCGGCATGTGCACCCTCGCGCTGTCCACCGTGACGGCGAAGGGCGAGCCGCGGGTCAGCGGCGTGGACGGCCACTTCCTGCACGGGACGTGGCACTTCGGCACCGCGCGCGACGCCGCGAAGGCCCGGCACCTCGCCGCCCGGCCGGCCGTCAGCGCCGCGCACCTGCGCGGGGAGGACCTGGGCGTGTTCACCCACGGCACCGTCGAGGTGCTCAACCCCCACCACGGCCGGCCGGCCCCCGACTGGCCGGACCTGCTCGCGTACTTCCGGGACTTCTACGGCGACGACGCCTTCGACTGGGACGACGGCGTGGTCTTCTACCGGCTGCATCCGCACTGGATGGCCGCGTTCGCCCCCGACCCCGCCGCGCTCGGCGGGACGGCGGACGGGGCATGACCGCGCCCGCACCGGGCGGGCCCGTGCCGGTCCGGCTCGCACGGGCCGAACGGGCACGATGCCGAGGCGTCCGCCGCCACCACGACCGGGACCGACGGACGCCTCGGCCCGCTCCCCCCGCGGCACTGAGCCCATGGCGAGAATGGGGGCGAGCGGGTACTGCCGGCGTCATCCGTGCAGCAGTCGCGGCAGGTACGGCAGGCGACGGGACGGAGGGGCGACGTGCGGGCGAGCCGGGCCATCGCGCTGCTGTTGCTCCTCCAGGCCCGGCGGACGATGACCGCCACGGAACTCGCCGCCGAGCTGGAGGTCTCCGAACGCACCGTGCAGCGGGACGTCGCCGCGCTGATCGAGGCTGGCCTGCCGGTGTACTCCGAACGCGGCCGCGGCGGCGGCTACCGGCTCGTCGACGGCTACCGCACCCGCCTCACCGGTCTCGAACGCGCCGAAGCCGAAGTCCTGCACCTGGCCGGACTCCCGGGCCCGCTACGCGACATGGGCCTGGCCGGGCACGCCCTCGCCGCCCGGCTGAAGGTCGCCGCCGCCCTGGGCGACGCCCCCGCGGCCGCCACCCGGCGCTTCCACCTCGACGCACCGGCCTGGTTCCGCGACGCCGAGCCCCCGCCGCTGCTCGCCGAGGTGTCGCGCGCCGTCTGGGAGGACCGCATCCTCCGTGCCCGTTACGCGGCGCGCGCCGGCACCCGGGAGCGGCGGCTGGAGCCGTACGGCCTGGTCCTGAAGGCCGGGCAGTGGTACGTGGCGGCGCGCGGCCCGTCCGGCCGGGTCGGCTCGTACCGCGTCGACCGCTTCGAGACGGCCGAGGCCGGCGACGAACGGTTCGAACGCGACCCGGAGTTCGACCTCGCCGGCTACTGGGCCGCGGCGGCACGGGAGTTCGCCCGCTCGGTGCTGCGGGAGCGGGCGGTGGTCCGGCTCAGCCCGCTCGCCGTGGCGAACCTCGCCGTGCTGCTGGAACCGACCGCCGCCTCCGACGCCCTGGCCACCGCGGGCCCCCCGGACACCGACGGCTGGGTCACCGTGACCCTGCCGGTCGAGAGCTGGGACATCGGCTACCTCGAACTCCTCCGCCTCGGCCCGGAGGCCGAGGTCCTGCAGCCGCCTGAACTCCGGGCTCGTCTGACCGAGGCGACCCGCCGCGCCGCCGCCCTCTACGCTGACCGACCGTCCCGATCCTGACCGGCCGGCACCCGGACGCACAGGCGGGCGCACAGCCGGGCACACAGGCGGTGCCCTCCCCGGACGGGCCCGCACCGGACCTACTCGTCGGTAAACTTCCCGGCGGTCCGTTCGGCCCTCCGGACGACGACGGGACACCACGGGGGACACGCCACATGGAGATACGACTGCTCGGCCCGGTCGAGGTGGGACCGGACGCCGGGACGGACGGCCGCGGAGGCCCCGGGCCGCACGCCGCACCCGTCCGGCACGTGGGCGGGGCGCAGCGCCGTGCCGTCCTCGCCCTGCTCGCCCTGGAGTCCAACCGCACCGTCCCGGTCGGGCAGCTGGCCGAACTGCTGTGGGCCGACCGCCCGCCCGTCCGGGCGAGGGCCGCGCTACAGGGGCACATCGCCGCTCTCCGACGGTTGCTGGACGGTTCGGAGTTCGCCATCGCCACCCGCACCTGCGGCTACCGGCTCACCGGGCACACCGAGGCCGTGGACGTCGGGCAGGCCGAAGCCCTGGCCGCACGCGCCACCGGCACCGAGGACGACGCCACGGCCGCCGCGCTCCTCGAACGGGCCCTGCGGCTGTGGCGCGGCACCGCCCTCACCGGCCTGCCCGCCACCCCGCTCGGCACCGACCTCGCCGCGCGGCTCGACGACACCCGCACCGGGCTGCTCACCGCCTGGGCCGGACGGCTGCTGCGCCTCGGGCGCGGGCACGCGGCCGTTCCCGCGCTGGAGCAGTGCGTGCGCGCGGACGGGCTGCGCGAGCCCACCGCGGCCCTGCTGGTCCGCTGCCTGCTGCAGAGCGGGCGCGCCGAGGACGCCCGGCACGCCTACCGACAGGCGGTCGCCCGCCTCGACGAGGCGCTCGGCCTCGCGGCGGGGCCGGAGCTCCGGGCCGCTTTGGCCGAGGTACCGACGGCCGACGGCCGTGGCAGGGGCGGGGGCGGGGGCGATGGTGACGGCAACCCGTCCGCCCCGGCGGTCGACCCACTCCCCGTCACCCCCTTCCCCAGCGCTCCCTTCCCCGTCACCCCCTTCCCCAGCGCTCCCTTCCCCGTCACCCCCTTCCCCGGCGCTCCGGAGGGCTTCGTCGGCCGGGCCGCCGAGACGCAGTGGCTCGACCGCCGCTGCGGCACCGGCGCGAACGACGGTGGGATCGCCGCGGTGGTCGGGCCCGCCGGGGTCGGCAAGAGCGCGACCGTGCTGCACTGGGCCCATCGCGTCACGGCGGACCTCCCCGACGGCGGCCTGTTCCCCGACGGCCGGCTCTTCGCCGACCTGCGCGGCTTCGACCCGGCGGGCCCGGCCGACCCGGCGCAGGTCCTCGGCCGCTTCCTGACCGCCCTCGGCCTGCCCGAGCAGGCCGTCCCGGAGGGGCTCACGGCCCGCGCCGCCCTGTTCCGCGAGCGGACCCGGCACCGCCGACTGCTGGTGGTCCTCGACAACGCCCGCACGGCGGCCGACGTCGCCGAGCTGCGGCCCTCCGGTGCCGGGTGTCTGACCGTCGTCACCAGCCGCAACAGCCTGGAGGAGCTGGTCGTCACGGACGGCGCCTTCCTGCTCCGGATCGACGCGCTGCCCGCCGCGGACGCGCTCCGCCTGCTGGAGCACCGCCTGACGGCCGAACGGGTGGCGGCCGAGCCGGCCGCGGCCGCCCGGCTCGTCGACCTGTGCGACCGTCTCCCGCTCGCCCTGCAGCTCGCCACCGCTCGTCTCGCCGCCCGCCCGGGCTGGCAACTGTCCTCCCTGGTCGCCGAGTTGTCGGACGAGCAGGCCCGGCTGGGCGCCCTCGGGGCCGTCCGGGGAGCACTGAGCGTACGGGCCGTGCTCTCCCACACCTGCCGTCTGCTGCCCACGCCCGCCCGTCGCCTCCTCGCCCTGCTGACGGCGCATCCCGGGACCACCGTCGACGTGTACGCGGCCGCCGCCCTCCTCGCCGCCGACACCCGAACCACCGACACCGGTGCCGCCGACACCCGAACCACCGACACCCGAACCACCGACACCCGAAGCACGCACACCGGTGCCGCCGACACCCGGAGCGCCCGGCAGGCGCTCGGCGCCCTCGCCGCGCACCACCTGCTCACCGAGCCCTCGCCCGGCCGGTACGGCCGCCACGACCTCGTCCGAGCCTACGGGGCCGAGCTCTTCGCCCGGCTGCCCGCCGACCTCCGGAGCACCGCCTTCGCCCGGCTCGCCGACTACGAACTCGCCGCCGGCGGCCACGCGGTCCGCCGCACCAACCCGCACCACCGGCCGTACCTGCCGCCCGGGGCCGAGGCGTACGCGCTCCCGCCCCTGCCCGACACCCGCGCCACGCTCGACTGGTGCCGCGCCGAGGAGCCCGTGCTGCGCGACCTCGTCACCACCGCCACCGCCCGGGGCGACCACGAACGCGCCTGGCGGCTGGCCAAGGTGACCGCGATCCTGTACTACGGCGCGGACCGGGTCGCCGACCGGCTCTCCTGTCTGCGGGCCGGCCTGCACGCCGCCCGGCTCGACGGCGGCCGGGAGGGCCTGGCCGCCATGGAGGCCGCCACCTCCTGCGCGCTCGGTTCCGCCGGCTACGTCACCGAGGCGCTGCCGCTCGCCGTCCGGGCCGCCGACCGCACCACCCCCGAGGACGGCGACCTCCACATCCACGCGCTCTCGGTCCGTGCGTCGATGACCGCCCTGTCCGGGGACCCGGCCGGGGCGGACCGGATCGCCACCGCCGCCCTGGCCCTCATCCGGCGCACCGGGCTGCGGGAGCACGCCGCCACGGTCCTCAGCAACGCCGCCGCCATCAAGCTCACCCTCGGCGACCCGGCCGCCGCCCTCGCCCACGCCCGGCAGACCCACGCGCTGCTCCCGGGCCGGCCCGGCGCCAACGCCGCCATCTGGGCCCTGGTCAGCGAGGCCCTGGCCCACCAGGCCCTCGGCTCCGCGCAGAGCGCCGAGTTCGCCTGGCGCGACGCCCTGCAGCGCTGCCGCTCGACCGGCAACGTCCGCCTGCACGCCCTGGTCCACCAGCGGTTCGCCGACTTCCTCACGACGGACGGCCGCCCCGCCCGGGCCGCCGACCACCTCCGCGCCGCCGCCGAGCTCTACGCGGCGCACGGCGACGCCCCCCGCGCGGAGCAGCTCGACCGCGGCCTCACCGTGCCCTCCGGCGGCGGCCACGGGCAACGGCCCGGCCCGTCGTCCCCGGCCGGGCCCCAGTACCCGTTGACCCCGGGGCTCAGTACTCGTTCTTGATGACGAAGTACGACCCGCGGATGGTGCCGGCGAGCTTCGACTTCTGCCGTGCGAACTTGAACCGCTCGGCGAGCTCCTCCGGGACCTCCATGCCGTCCGAGAGCTTGAACCCGACCGCCCGCTTCTTGGGGTCGTCGACGGTGTACATCACGTTGACCGACAGACCGCTCTCGTAGAAGACGTAGGCCATCCGGATGTTCTCCACCTGGAAGGACGTGGCCTCCAGCGGCCGGGACTCGATGACGATCTCGCGTTCCTCCCGGAGGATCCGGTGCACCCAGTCGACGACGTCCCCGGCGTCGCCCGCCGGTTCCACCGTGAACACGTGGTCGTACTTGTTCTTGAAGTAGCGGGCCTCGTTCGCCCGCAGACCGGCGAGCGCGTCCGCGACCGGCGAGGACTCCAGACCGACGGTCGACACGGTGACGAAATCCACGGCATAGGTCATGGCAGGAATGGTCCCACCTCCGGCCCCCGCCCGCCGTGCGTCGCGGATGCGGCCGGCGTTCCGCGCCGACGCTCGAACAGCGCCTGCAGCGGCTTCTCACCCGGACACGTGCGGGCCTTCGTCGACGCCGCACTGGTGGGCAGGCGCCGGACGCACGCGCCCGGCGGATACCGAAGCCTCTCGGTCGGCGTGCGCACCACCGACCGGTATCCCGGCGGCCCCGCCCTGTCCGAGCTGCTGAACAGGCCCAAGGCCGGTGTGTCGGGGGTCAGAAGCCGGTGAGGGTGGTCTTGCCGATGGCGGTGCCGCTTTCCTGGATGCCGTGGGCTTCGCGGAGGTTGGCGGCGTTGACGGGTCCGAGGTCCCGGGTAGCGGTGGTGGTGAGGATGCCGGCGTCCACCAGGCGGGCGACCTGGGCGAGGATGTGGTGCTGCATGGCCTGGTCGGTGGTCCGGAACATCGAGCGGGTGAACATGAACTCCCAGTGGAAGGAGATGCTCTTCGCCTTGAGTACGCCGATCGGCAGTGAGTCGAAGTCGTCGATGGCGACGATCTGCCCGAACGGGTTGAGAGCCTCGGCGTAGGCTTCGAGGTTGCGGTCGGTGCCGGCGGTGCTGAAGACGTAGTCCAGGCCGCCCGGCGCGACCTCGGTGAGCTGGGGGCCGAGCGGCTTGGTGTGGTCGACGATGTGCCGGGCACCCATCCGGCGGGCGAATCCCGCCGACTCCGGGCGGGAGGCGGTGCCGATCACGGTCAGGCTGGTCAGGGCGCGCGCCAGCTGGGCGACCATGGAGCCGACGCCGCCCGCGGCGGCGGTGACCAGCAGGGTGCCGGTCTGCTCCAGCGCACCGCTGCGCAGGCCGAGCCGCTCGAAGAGGCCCTCCCAGGCGGTGAGCGCGGTCAACGGGAACGCGGCCGCCTCGGTGAAGGAGATGGTCGCGGGCTTGCGTGCTGCCAGGCGCTCGTCCACGGCGTGGAAGCGGGAGTTGACTCCCGGCCGGTCCAGGGCTCCGGCGTAGTAGACCTCGTCGCCGACCGCGAACAGCTCCACCTCCGTGCCGACGGCGACGACGGTGCCGGCCGCGTCCCAGCCGAGCACCCTGGGCTCCCCGGCCGGGTCGGCGTTCTGGCGGATCTTGTGGTCCACCGGGTTGAGGGCGACGGCCTCGATGCGGACCAGCAGGTCGCGCGGGCCGGGGGTCGGGACGGGCAGCTCGATGTCGGTCAGGCTCTCGGGGTGGTCGATCGGCAGGCTCCTGCGGTAGGCGACGGCGGGCATCGTGCTCGGGATCCGGTTCATGGGAACGTCCTCGGGTCGGTGGTGCGGGCGGTGGTCACGTGCGGTCACGGCAGCAGCTCGGGGCGGGTGGCGAGGTAGTGGTCGGCGGCCTGGAGGGGGGTGAGGCCGCCGGCGTTGATGAGAGTGTCGAGTTCCTCGATGCCCTCGTTGCCAAGGCGCAGCGAGTTCATCCGGGTGACGGCCTCGGGGTGGATGCGTTCGAGGGCGTCCAGGCGGATGACGGGGCAGGCCGCGTCCACGGTGCCGAGCAGGCCCTTGGGTTCGGCCAGGGGGCGCAGTCCGTGGAGGCGGTTGAGGTACTGGGGGCGCCACAGCGGGATGACGAACCACTCCTGCCGGGCGATGCCGCGTTCGACGCGGGTGAGGAAGCCGGCCTCGGTGCCGGGGGTGAAGCGGTAGCCGGCTCGGTCCAGCCCGTACGTGCCGATCATGTCGGCGGAGAAGCGGCTGATGCCCGCCCCCGCGTTGATGCCGTCGACTGTCCGGGTCATCCGTGCGGCCACCTCGGGCCGGGCGAGGTCGGCGACGCCGGCGACCGTTGCGGGGACGTACGGGGGCACGGCCCAGACGCAGTACGGCCTGTAGTACGGCGACAGGACGCGGACCTGATCGCGGTAGGACGACAGGTACGTGGCGTGGCTGGAGGGCAGCCAGGCGCAGACCAGCACATCGATCTCGCCGGCCGCCTGCCGGTGGAACAGTTCCTCGTGCGGGGCCTCCAGGACGCGCACCCGGTGGCCGTGGGCCTCCAGGACGCGCTGGGTGACGGCCGCCGCGGCGCGGTGGAAGGACAGGGCGATGGTGCCCAGGGTGAGGGGAGTCGGGGATCTCATGGGAATGGGTCCTGCTTCGCTGACGTGGTTATCAGGTCGGCCCGTGACGTCCGGGCACGTCGGACACGGTATGCAACAGGTAGTGGTTACCCGCAAGGACCATTGGTACCTATTGGGTACTGTTGCGGCATGACGACGAATCCCGCAACCACCGCTGGTGCCTGCGACGACCCCAGGAGCGTCTACCTCGCCGCCTGCCCCTGCCGCGACATGCTCGACCTGCTCGCCAACAAATGGAGCGCCCTCGCACTCGGAGCCCTGGAGGACGGCCCCCAGCGCTTCGGCAAGCTGCGCACCCGTCTGCAGGGCGTCAGCCCCAAAGTCCTCACCCAGACCCTGCGCCGCCTGGAGGAACACGGCCTGGTCGACCGCGAGATCCACGCCGAGGTCCCGCCCCGCGTCGAGTACAGCCTCACCCCCCTCGGCGCCGACGCCTGCGCACCCCTCTCCCACCTGCGCAACTGGGTCGAACTCAACATCGACCGCTTCCCCGGGACCCTCGGCTGAAGGTCTTCGAAGGTCCGGGACACCGGAGCGTGGGAACGTGCGGTGATCTCCCGGGCCCGGACGACACCGCGGACTCCGCCGGCCCGGCGACGCATCCTCCCTGCGCCGACGCGGAATCCGCTGCACGATTCCGGAGAAGTCCGACCAGGTCCGCACCCGCAAGAAGCTGGGCGCCCGCGGCGGCCGTCCGCCGACGTTCCGGAAGGCCGACTACCGCGAGCGCCACGCGGTCGCGTCCGGGATCAACCGCCTCAAGCACCACCAGGCGGTGGCCCCGAGGTACGACAGGCTCGCAGTCCGCTACGGGGCCACCGTCACGATCGCCGTCATCAACGAGTGGCTCTGACCTTGCCGGCCAGGCTCGGTCAGCAAGAAACGCAGTACCGCTGCACGTAGTGAGGCATTTAGCCTGTGGCGCATGCATCAGCCTCGAAGGCGCGACCGGCGCACGGCTCGCCGCGTGCCGTCCGAGCCGGCCCAACGCCAGGCGTTCCGGCTCACGGCAGCGGGCGCTGATGTAGTCCTGGTCGGCTACTTCTCCGCGAAGCAGAAGGACTTCGAAGTGCTCATGGCATCGGCAGCTGCAGAATTGGGGGCGCGTGGCGCTCGGGTCGTCGTGCAGATTGTGCAGCGACGGGGTGTTTCGGACGGCGGGGTCCAGAAGATGAGCTTGCCCTACTCCTCGCGGACCCTGCTGAGCTATGGAAAGGTCCGCGAGGTAGCTCAGGCATGCGACCAGGCCAACGCTGACGCTGTGATCTTCGTTGCCACCTTGACCCGGCGCCAGCAGCGCACGCTGACAGACATGCTCGGCCGCCCCACTGCGAGTCTCACCGACATCCTCGCCGCCGACTGACCGCTCACCCGAGACGGGTTTTGAACATGCCCTGGACCACCCGCGGGCCGGCCCGACGCCTGCGGCGATCTGTCACCGGAGGCGGGAGATCGAGAACGGGTATGCCGAACTCAAGAACCGTCTGCGCGGAGCCGGGTTCGTCCTACGCTCGAAGTCGCCCGAGCCGGCATGTCAGGAGGTCTGCGCACTCCTCACCGTCTACCAGGCACTGTGCGCGCTGGAGTTGCACGCCGCACGGCAGAGTGGCGTCGACCCCGACCGGATTTCCTTCACCGTGACCGTACAGCTCGCCCGACTGAAGGTCGCCAGCCAGGCGGCCGCAGACGCCGTCACGCCGGCGGCAGCGCGCAGCGAGGTCGTCTGGGAGCTCTTGGACGAGATTCGAGTGGACGGCCATGGTGCCCCGCTCGGGCGCGCAGGTGCTGATCCGCTGACATGGAGAGTCGTACGCTCGGGTCGCTCACCGCCTCGGAGACTCCGGCGACAGCGACAGCCACCCAAGGCCGTGGCTGAGGTCAGTCCCTGAGCCTGGACTCCGCGCACCGGCGACTCCACCGGAGCGTGGCTGAACGCGTGCCACAACCCGTCATGATCACGGCGGCCACCGACACCCGAGTCGACCCCGACACCCCAGCTGACCTGGGGCGCTCGCGCTCACTCACCGTTCTGCTCGTCGCGGGGGCCGAGGCGGGCCGGGGTCAGTCGGCCGCCGACGGCCGCCTCGTGTGGGCGGGTCGACGGCGGCTTCACGCCACCCATGTCGGCGCGACCAAGGGCACCGGCCACGTGCTTGCGGCGCTCGGCCTGTGACAGGCCGGGACGCCGGCCCCGTGCCGGGCCGCTGCGGCTGGGGGGAACCGGCGGACCGGCCTATTCCGTCACAAACTGAACAGATGCCTCTTTTTCAGGGTCAGCCCGGGGGAGGCCGCCGCAGCCCGATGCAGAAGGAGTGCCCGTGACACACCCCCTGGTGTCCCTCCCGCCGTCCGCCGCCGACCAGGCGTCATCCGGGGGGAGCCGGCGGCAGCCGTTCCCGCAGTGGAGCCGACGCCAGGTGGTCGCTGTCCTGCTGGTGGTCTTCGGTGGGTACCTCCTGCCCGTCGTGGGCTGGCTGGTCGGGGCCGTCGTGTGGCTGCTCGTCCCGGGGTGGACGAGGGCGTCGAAGATCGCGGGGATGCTCGTGTGGCCGCTGTGCACCCTCGGCCTGGTGGTCACCAGCGCTGCCGCGTACTGGCTGGTCCTTCCGCTCGGTGACCCGGTCTCCTCCGTGATCACCTCGCTCTTCCTGCTCGTTCCCAGCAGCTGGTTCCTGGTGCTGGTGGTCGCCGCCTGGTCCCTGCTGAAGGCAGGCACCGACCGCGCGCACGGGAGCGGCCGGTGAGGCGGGTCACGCGGGCCGCCGCCGCGACGGCGGTGGCGATGGCCCTGGGTGCCGCCGCCGCATGCGCACCCCGGGACCCGGGCCGGCCGGCCGCCAGGCCCGCGACATCGGCCCCGTCGATCACCGCCGGCCCGGTCGACGGACCCGACCTGCCCGAGGTGTCGCCCACGCCGCACGAGATCCGCCGCACCGGTGCGGACCTACCCGTTCCCCGCCGGGTCGACGTGCTCCATGACGACGGGGCCGACGACCAGGCGGTCACGGTGGTCACCCAGGCGCTGCGCGCGGCAGGGGCCGAGGTGCGTACCGCAGGTATCGAGGAACAACCGTCCCGGCAAGCCGAGTTGACGCTGGTTCTGGGCCGGCGGGACGCTCCGCGCGTCAGGGAACTGCTGGCTCGCAGCGGAGCCTTCGGCCCTGGCGGCCTTCCCACCGAGGGCTACCAGATCACCTCCGGCACGGTGGACGGCCGCAACGGCATGGTGCTGGCCGGGCAGGACACGGCCGGCGTCTACTACGCGGCGCAGACCTTCACCCAGTTGATCCGGGACAGGACCCTCAGCGGAGCGACGGTCGTGGACTACCCCTCCATCCCCCGGCGTGGCGTGGTCGAGGGCTTCTACGGCACTCCCTGGACGCAGGCCCAGCGGCTGGACCAACTGGCCTTCTACGGCCGGATGAAGCTCAACACCTACCTGTATGCGCCCAAGGACGACCCGTACGGGCGCGACCGGTGGCGCGAGGACTACCCCGCCGCCCAGGCCGCGGAGCTGGCCGAACTCGCCCGGGCCGCCCGCGAGAACCACGTGGACTTCACCTACGCTCTCTCTCCCGGCAAGTCGATGTGCTACAGCTCGGCCGCCGACCGCGCCGCCGTCACCGGCAAACTGCGGTCCCTGTACCGGCTGGGGATACGCGACTTCGTGATGGCCTTCGACGACATCCACCCGCTGCCGGTGTGGAGCTGCGCCGCGGACCTGGCCCGCTGGGGACCGCTGAACGAACAGGCCATGGCCGCGGCCCAGAGCGAACTCCTCGACCGCGTCCAGCACGACGTCGTGGACCAGTACCCCGACGTGCGACCGCTGCAGATGGTCCCCACCCAGTACAGCGACCTGAAGGACACTCCGTACAAGAAGACACTGCGCCGCACACTGGACGGCCGGATCGCGATGATGTGGACCGGCGCGGACGTCGTACCCACCAGCGTCACCGCCCAGCAGGCCCACGACGCCACGGAGGTGTGGGGCCGTGAGGTGACCCTGTGGGACAACTACCCCACCAACGACTACGACCACGCGGCCGGACGCCTGCTGCTCGCCCCCTACGCACGCCGCGCCCCCACCCTGGACGAACACCTCACCGGCATCGTCCTCAACCCCATGAACCAGGCCTCGGCCAGCAAGCCGGTCCTGTTCACCGGCGCCGACTACGCCTGGAACACCCGCGCCTACACCCCCGAGGCCAGCCTCCGGGCCGCTGCCCGCTACCTCGCCGCAGGCGATCCCTCCACCACCGACGCCCTGGCCCTGTTCTTCGACACCCAGCACCTCGCCCCCAGCTGGGACGGCACCCCCTGGCAGCCGCAGGCCCCCGAACTGCAGGCCCGCATCGACCGCTTCCAGGCCGACTGGAAGGCCGGCCGCCAACGGAACGCCGCACAGGAACTGGGCCGCTACGCCCGCTCCATGGCCGCCGCCCCCGAGCAGATCCGCGCCCATGTGCCCGATGCGGGCCTGGCGGCCGAGGCGAAACCCTGGCTGGACGCCCTCGCCCTGTGGGGACAGGCCCTGACCGACACCAGCGACGCCCTGCTGGCCCGCCTCGACGGTGACACGGCCCGCGCCGAACAGCTCTCCTCCCGCTCCCGCGATTACGCCGGACAAGCCGCCGGCCGGCACACCGTGCCGGGCGCCACCCGCCCCCAAGGCCCCGTCAAAATCGCCGACGGCGTGCTCGACACCTTCCTCGAACAAGCCCTCACCTGACCCGCTGCGCGGCCGGTGGTGACGGC
>NZ_JBHWCL010000074.1:0-9234 GCF_042735125.1 Kitasatospora sp. NPDC059599
GGGCGGGGGCGGCCCCCCGCCGCCCCCCCCCCGCCCGGTGTCAGCCGTCGCGCCCGTCGGTCCGGCGCCGGTAGAGGGTGAAGGTGTCCACCGGGGTGAGGTCGCCGTGCGGCCCGTCGAAGGTGTAGTAGGTGACCTTCATGGTGGTGGTCGCACCGCGCCGGTCGCCGGGGTCGACCTCGAAGGCGGCGAAGCCGTGGGCATGTTCGCGGTCCTGGACGGCGGCCCACGGCGCGTCCTCGGTGAGCCAGACCGACTCCCGGTAGGGCGCTCCCGGCTTGGGGTCCTCCAGCCCGACGACGACCCGGCCCTTGGGCACCGGGAAGAGGTCGTCCTGGGTGGTGGCGGCGTTGCCGCCGGCACCGATGATCATGTGGACGGTGCCCCGCCCGGTGTCGACCATGTCGGTGCGGGTGTCGGTCGGCACCGGGGTGCGGGTGTCGTTGGGCAGCGTGCCGCGGACGGGGTGGGAGCGCTCGTAGTAGTGCTCGTGGCCGCACAGCACCAGGTCGACCCCGTAGGCGTCGAACAGTTCGCCCCAGGTCTCGCGGATGCCGAGGTCGCTGCCGGCGCCGTGCATGGAGCTGGAGATCATCGGGTGGTGCATGCACACCACGATCCAGTCGATCCCCCGGTTGCCCCGGGCGGCACGCAGTTCGCGTTCCAGCCAGCGCCGTTGGGCTCCGCCGGAGTAGCCGCGGAGGTAGATGTCGCCGGAGTTCTGGATGGCCACGTCGTCGTTGGCGAGGCTGATGAACCGCACCGAGCCGACGGTGAAGGCGTACCACATGCCCCGGGTCTCCTCGTCGGAGGAGGCCGTGGAGTCGGGGAGGGAGAAGTAGGCCTGGTAGCCGAGGGCGCCGATCGGCCCGTTGCCGCCCTCGTTCTCGTGGTTGCCGACGCAGGGCATCCAGGGGCGCAGCCGGGTGGAGCGGCTGTTGCTGATGAACCAGTCGGCCCAGGTCGCGGTGCGGCTCTGGCCGTGGCGGCCGGCGTAGGAGGAGTAGCAGAGGTCGCCGTTGATGAGGTTGAACAGCGGGCCGACGCGCTCCACGGCGGAGACGATGTCGGCGGAGGCCGAGGTGCCGACCTGGCTGCTCATGAAGACCGGGTACTTGCCGAGCGGCGAGGGCATGCCGTCGGGGAAGGTGATCCGGCGCCGGAGGTTGGGTGCGGCCTGGTCGCCGAAGCTGGTGAAGGTGAAGGGGGCGCGGCCGCGCGGGGCGGTGGTGAAGGTGCCCGTCTCGGCGGCGGTGCCGTCGTGGCCGGCGCTGTAGAGGTAGGTGGTGCCGGGGCGCAGGCCGGTGAGCCGGGCGTGGTGGACGTACACGTCGGCCTTGTCCAGCGAGTCCCGGTAGGTACGGGTCTCGGCCTGGACGACCCGGCCGAGACCGCCGTCCGTCGTGCCGTACCGGACCTGCGGGCGGCGGACGGACTGCGGGGTGAGCCAGGAGACGGTCATCTCCGTACTCGCGTCGGTGCCGAACTGCAGGTGCAGGCCGGTCACCGCGGCCGTGCCGACCCGGTGCGGGGTGGTCTGGAGTAAGGGGCCGGTGGGCGCGTCGTCGGCCGGCCCGGCGGCCGCGGGTTGCGCGGCCGCCGTCGAACCTGCGGCCACCAGGGCGGCTCCGGCCGCCGATGTGCCCTTGAGGATGGACCTGCGTGCAATGGTCATGAGTCTCCGCCTGTCGAGTGGGGGATCGACGGGCAGTCACTTTAATGGCATGTACACGCAAAGACGATCGTTTCTGCGCCCTCCGGGTTTGACGGTCGTCGAAATGACGGAATATCGGCGGTGGCAGGCCGTAGCCGGACGGCCGCGCCCACCGCCGGCTACACCTTGCGGCCCACTCCCCCGTACACCGGGACCTGCTCGTCGGCCAACGACGGGGACGGGGCGTCGCCCAGCTCCGGGTGCCAGTGGTTGATCAGCACCACACCCGGGGCGTCGAGTTCGAGCCCCGCGAAGAAGCGCTCCACACCCTCGCGGGACCGCATGTGCACCTCGATCCCGGCCTCCGCGTAGCGGCGGGCGCCGATCTCGGCCCGGTCGGGCGCGGTGTCCCCGGTCCCGGCGGTCAGCGCGAGGAAGCTGCCGACGGGCAGCGCGTCCAGGAGCTTGCGGACGGGCGGGTGCGCGGCCTCGTCGGAGAGGAAGTGCACGATGTTGACCAGGGTCAGCGCGACCGGCTCGGTCAGGTCCAGGGTGGCGGCCACCCCCGGGTCCGCCAGGAACAGCTCCGGATCGCGCAGGTCGCCCTGGACGTAGGCGGTACGGCCCTCGGGGGTGCTGGTGAGCAGCGCGCGCGAGTGGGCCAGCACGATCGGGTCGTTGTCCACGTACACCACGCGGGACGCCGGGTCCACCGACTGGACGATCTCGTGCAGGTTGGGCGCGGTGGGGATGCCGGTGCCGACGTCCAGGAACTGCCGGATGCCGTGCACCTCCGCGAGCCGGCGGACCATCCGGTGCATCACCGCGCGGGCGGCGGTGGCCCCTTCCCGGGCGCCGGGCAGGTCGGCCATGACGCGGTCGCCGACCTCGCGGTCGGCGGGGAAGTTCGTCTTGCCGCCGAGCAGGTAGTCGTAGACCCGGGCGGAGTGCGCCCGGTCGGTCCGCAGGTCGACCTGCGGCGGCGCCTCGAAATCGGCCTCGGTGAGCCAGCTCTCGGAGGCGTCGACGCCGAACGCATCGGCATCGAACGCGTCGGTGCCGGACGCGTCGGTGCCGGACGCCCCGATGTCGAATCCGGCCGCGTCGGCTGCGGCCGCCCCCGGCGCGTCGGCGTCGAACGCGCTGCGCTGCGACCCGCTGCCCTCTGCACTCTCCGGTGCACTGTTGTCCGGCGTGTTGGCGTCCACGCTCGCCCTCCCCGTTCGGCGTCTGTCCGGACCACTCAACCACAGCCGATGATCGTCCGTCAGTCGGATGCGGGTGAACGCCCGGCCACGGTCCGGCCCTTCGCGACGGCGGCCGCGAACGAGGGCACCTTCGTCGCCGTCAGCAGCGCGAGGGCCGGACCGATCGTGCAGACGGTGACGTACCAGGGGATCACGCCGAGGCGGTGCCGGTCGCCGAGCCACTCGGCGAGCAGCGGGAAGGTACCGCCGAACGCGGCGATGGTGGCCGCGTTGACCACGCCGAGGCCGACCGCCCGCACCTCGGTCGGGAACAGCAGCCCGGTGAAGACGTTGAGGGTGCCGAGCACCGTCGCCACCAGCATTCCCAGCAGCACGGCGACGACCTGGAACGGCAGCCAGCCCTGGCGCAGCCCCGCGAGCAGCAGCCCGACCAGCGGGATCGGCAGGCCGAACCCGATCCGGGCGACCGGCAGGAGACCGAAGCGGTCGGCGGCGGCGCCGGTGAGCAGCATGGTGACCAGCACCACCCCGAGCACCACGGTCATGAACGAGGCCGCCGACTCCTTGTCGATCACGTGGTACGCGGCGGCGTACTGCGGCAGGTAGACCAGGGCGAAGTAGTAACCGACCGTCCCGCCGAGGGTGTTGAGGAAGACGGTGAGGGCCGCCCACCGGTGCGTGCGGAGCATCCGCAGGAACGGCGGGCGGCCGCCGACCGCCGCGTGTGCCCGGGCCCGATGGAATTCCGCACTCTCCGGCGCCGACCGCCGCACCCAGACCGCGGCCAGCCCGAGCAGCCCGGCGACCACGAAGCCCCAGCGCCAACCACCGTTCTCCAGGCCGGACTTGCCGATGGTGTGGATCAGCAGCGTGAGCACCCCGAAGGAGAGCAGCGAGCCGAGGATGATCCCGCCGTAGGACACCGAGCTGAAGGCGAAGCGGTGCCGCGGCGGGGCGGTCTCGGTCACGTACGCGGCCACGCTCGGCGCCTCCCCGCCGAAGGCGAGGCCCTGCACCACCCGCGCGACGACCGCCAGCGCCGCCGCCCAGACACCGATCCCGGCCTGCCCCGGCACCGCCGCGATGCCCAGACTGGCCGCGGCGATCACCGTCATGCCGAGGCTGAGCGCGAACCTGCGCCCCCGGGTGTCGCTGAGTCTCCCGATCAGGTACGAGCCGACCGGCCGGGCCCCGAAGCCCACCGCGAAGGTCACGTACGCCCCGAGCACGCCGCTGACCCCGTGCTTGCCGTGCCCGAAGAGGTCCGCCGCGAAGTACGGCGCGAGGACGGCGTAGATGTTCCAGTCGAAGGACTCGACCACGGACCCGACCGTCGCCGCCGCCAACTCCCGCCGCCGCCCGCCGACTTCCGACCGCTCACGGAGCGGGATCACCACACTGCTGTCTGTCATGGCCCCAGCATGACACCGTTCGGGGCACGGTGGAATCGGGCGGCCACCGGGTCCGGTGAGGGGTCTCGCCTGAAAATCCGATGTGACTGATGTGACAACCCGGTGATATTTGTGTGCGGTGCATTCGATGATCATCCGAACCTCCCGACGCGCCCTGCCCGCCGCAGCCGCGACCCTCGCCGCCGCCGCCCTGCTGGCCGGCTGCACCGGCGGGAGCAGCGGCAAGGCCGCGCCCGCGGCCACCACGGCCTCCGCCACCGCGCCGAGCGCCACCCCGACCCCCACGCCGACGGCCAAGCCGACCGGCGCCGCCGACCCGGCGCTCAAGGCCTTCTACGGCCAGCAACTCGCCTGGGCCGCCTGCCCGAAGGACCCGCAGAACGACGCCGACACCTCGGCCCTGCAGTGCGCCTCCCTCAAGGTGCCGCTCGACTACACCGCCCCGGCCACCGGAGTGCTGGACGTCGCCGTGGTGCGCAACCCCGCCACCAAGGCCGACCAGCGGATCGGCTCCCTGCTGCTCAACCCCGGCGGCCCGGGCGGCTCCGGCGTCCAGATGGTCACCTACAGTCCGAAGGACTTCGACGGCCCGGTCCACGACCGGTACGACATCGTCGGCTTCGACCCTCGCGGCGTGGCCGGCACCAGCCCGCTCAAGTGCCTCGACGACCAGGCCCGGGACGGCTGGCTCAACACCGACGCGCCCGGCGACGACCACGGCAAGCAGCTGGCCGACGCCTGCCAGGCCAAGTACGCCCAGGTCCTCCCCTTCGTCGGCACCCGCAACACCGCCCGGGACATGGACGTCCTGCGGGCCGCCCTCGGCGACCAGAAGCTCAGCTACCTCGGGATGTCCTACGGCACCTACCTCGGCTCGCTGTACGCCGAGGAGTTCCCGGACCGGGTCGGCCGGCTCGTCCTCGACGGCGCCACCTCGCCCTCCTTCTCCCTGGTGCAGCACAACATCGAGCAGCAGGCCGGCTTCGAACGCGCCCTGAAGGCCTTCGCCGCCGACTGCGTCACCAAGAACCCGTGCCCGCTCGGCACCGACGCCGGCCGCGCCCCTCAGAAGCTCGCCGACTTCCTCGACGGGCTCAAGGACAAGCCGCTGAAGTCCTCCAAGGGCCGCACCCTGACCTCCAGCGCGGCCTGGACCGGTGTGATCAGCCGGCTCTACGGCGGCGAGAAGGCCTGGAGCGGGCTGCGCAACGCCCTCGGCTGGGCGATGGCGCGCGGCAAGGCCGACGACCTGCTCACGCTGGCCGACGGTTACAACGGCCGCGACAAGGACGGCCACTACGAGGCCTCGGCCGACGCCTACACCGCCATCCACTGCGCCGACGGCGCCACCGACGCCCCGGCCGGCGAGCAGCTGCAGGCGGCACTCACCGACCTCGCCGCCAAGGCCCCGCTGGTCAGCAAGCACGACCCGCTCTCGGCGCTCTTCGACCCGGACTGCCGGATCTGGCCGTTCCGCGCCACCGAGAAGCCGCACGTCATCACGTCCACGGCCACCGCGCCGATCATCGTGGTCGGCACCACCGGCGACCCGGCCACCCCGTACGCGTGGGCCGAGAAGCTCACCACCGAGCTCGGCAACGCCGTCCTGCTCACCCGCGACGGCGAGGGCCACACCGCGTACGGCGCGAGCAAGTGCGTCCGCGCCTCGGTCGACGCCTTCCTGCTGGACGGCACCGTTCCGGCGGCGGGAACGCACTGCCCGACGGACTGATCCCCGCCCGGACGACAGCGGTCCCGCGTGTCCGGCTTCCCGGCCGGGCACACGGGACCGCTGTGCTTCCGCCCGCCGGTCAGTGCCCGGTGTGGTGGACGAACCGGTAGGTGTCGCGGTCGAGTTCGGTGACCTGGACGCCGATGGCGGCGGGCACGCCGATCGCGGAGCGCAGGACGGCGAGCACCCGGTCGGTCAGTTCGGCGCGCTGTTCGGCGCTGCGGCCGGCCAGGATCTTGACCTCGACCAGGACGACGGCCTCACCGGTGGTGCCGTCGCCGACCCGGTGGTGGGCGGCGGGGCGGAAGACGGTCTTGCAGTCGGCCACGGTGGTGTCGATGACGCCGGTGATCGCCCGGTGGACCTCGTCGGCCAGGGCCGCCCGGTCGAGGTCGAGTTCGGCCGAGTGGTCGACCAGGATCTGTGGCACGGGAACCTCCCAGGGAGTCGGACGGTGCGGCGCCGACGCTATCGCGGGCACGCCGCGGGCCCCGGCGCGGGGTGCGGCGCCGGGGCCCTGGGGACGTGGTGTGTCGGGCCGGGTCAGCAGCCGAAGTCGACCTTGCGGAACGTCACGTAGTGGTCGGCGGTGTAGTAGTCCTCGTGGTACTGCTTGCCGGTGATGATCCGGCGGGTGCCGCGGGTCGGGGAGCCCGGAGTCACCACGGTGTACTCGTGGTAGTAGCCGGTCGACTGGGAGGGCAGCACGCGCTCCCGGTTCTGGAAGACGACGCCGTCCTGGCTGTACGGGAACGGGCCGCCGGAGGCGATCAGGTTCAGGGTGGTGCGGGCCTGGGAGGGCAGCGCGGACTTGCACACCGAGCCGCTCACCGCGGCGTGCGCCTCGGTGGCGACGGCGATCGGCGCGAGGGTGACCAGGGCAACGGTGGCGGTGGCGGCGACGCGGGTCTTCCACGCGCGTAGAGTTCGGGTCATGACAACCAGCATGGCGACGGTCCGGGCCGCCCGGAAGTCCTGATCCAACTCTTCATCCGGGGTCAACTCGACGTACGCACAGGCGACGTGACCTGGTCGGTCACCGCCGATGCCGACTGCCACCCGCGAGGCGGGGACGGCCGCAGGACGGCGGGGCGGCGGGCCGGGCCGGCCCGCCGCGGTCCGGGCGTCAGCCGCGCGGCAGCACCAGGGACTGCACGGCCGGCACCTTGCGCCAGTCGCTCGACACGATGCTCGCGTGCGCCTTCGCCAACTGCTGGGCCCGGGCCCGCGCCTGGTCGGCCGTCGGGTCGGTGCCGCTGATCTCCGGCGCGACCTTGTGGGCGTCGGTCATCACCAACAGGTAGTGCGCGGCGTCGTACCAGGACGTGTCGATGCCGTTGAGGTAGGTCGCGGCGTCACCGTCGAAGACGACGAACCACGGCCGGATCGAGGCGTCCGCTCCGGTGTACCGGCCGCGCGGGTCGCCCGCCGCGGCGCCCAGCACGGACGGGAACACCTGGGCCTGGCCGATCCGGCCCGCCGCCGCCAGGTCGCGCAGGTGCCGCCCGTACTCGACGTCGGTGTGCAGGGTGTCGAAGGGGTTGCCCAACTCGACCGTTCCCGGGATCGCGTACAGCAGCACCTTCCCGGCGAGCGCCGAGCGGCTCGGCCAGTTGCCCGCCCGCACCGCCGCGTCCAGGCTCGGGTAGGAGCCGCCGCCGGGCTTGGCCAGCAGGTCCGCGGGGCGCAGCACGGCGGACCCGAGGTGCTGCGCGATCAGCGCGTCCAGTTGGTCGGGGCCCATCCCGAGGTTGGCGGAGAAGCCGGGCTTGAGCTCCAGCTTGACGACCAGCGGCCCGGCCGCCGGGTGCGCGGCGAGCCAGACCCGGACGTCGTCCAGGCAGTTCTCCAGGTTCTTGTCGGTGCCGCCGCCGTAGAGCTGGGCGGGGGTGGTCGCGGCGGTGCAGTTGTTGCCGTTGCCGAGCGGGTTGGAGTGGCTGACCTTCCACTCCTTGGTGACGACGTTCGGCCAGAGGTCCAGCTCGATCATCCCGGTGCCGGTGTCCAACCCCTGGGCCAGGTACGGGAAGGCGGCCGGGTCGTAGGTGTTGTGCAGGCCGACGGTGGTGGCCGAGCCGAACGGCAGGTCGCCCGTGCCGCTCGGGGCGGCGTCCGCCGGGGCGGTCGCGAACAGCGCGGCCGCACCGGCGAGCAGGCCGGTCGCGAGGAATCCGGACAGGGTACGGCGCATGGTCATGGGAACCCCCCGAGGTTCGGAACGTGCGGGCCGCCCACCTCCGGGCGGCCCGACGAAGCATCGCCGACCCGGGCGTGCTTCGCGTGAAGAAGGCACGACAATAGCGTGACGGGTGCACTGCTTCTCCCCCGGTCCCCTCCCCTTCGTCCACATCCGGCACTCGGGCCCGGCCCGCACGGGCCGGCCCGGACGCCCCCGCACGCACGGACCGCCGCCCGCGCCACGCCAGGCATGGTGACGGATCCTCGGGACGCCGGGCCCGCGGGTTAGCGTGGGCCCGCGAACAGGGTGCGGGCCCGCCCGCACCGAGGCGCCGAACGGCGGAGGAAGCCGATGTCCCTGGTCCGGGTCCACAACTTCTCGATCTCCCTCGACGGCTACGGCACCGGAGAGGGGCAGAGCCTCGACGCGCCGTTCGGCCACGCGGGCCACCGGCTGCACGGCTGGTTCTTCGGCACCCGGACGTTCCGGCGGATGCAGGGCAAGGAGGGCGGCGACACCGGCGTGGACGACGCGATGGCCCGCACCTGGGGCGACGGCATCGGGGCGGAGATCATGGGCCGTCACAAGTTCGGCCCCCAGCGCGGCCCCTGGCAGGACGAGGAGTGGAAGGGCTGGTGGGGCCCCAACCCGCCGTTCCACACCCCCGTCTTCGTCCTCACCCACCACCCGCGCCCGACGCTGGAGATGGAGGGCGGCACGACCTTCCACTTCATCGACGCCACGCCGGAGGAGGCACTGCGGCAGGCCCGCGAGGCGGCCGGCGGCGGGGACGTGCGGATCGGCGGCGGCCCGCGCACCGTCCGGGCCTTCCTGGAGGCCGACCTGGTCGACCACCTGCACGTGGTCGTGGTGCCGATCCTCCTCGGCCGGGGCGAGTCGCTCTGGACCGGTCTCGAAGGGCTCGAACAGCGGTTCCGCACCGAGGCGGTGGCCAGTCCGAGCGGCGTCACGCACCTCACCTTCACCCGGCCGTAGCGGGGCCCGCGCGCACAACGACGGTGGCCTCCCCGCACGCGCGGGGAGGCCCC